>CASFHJ010000216.1 GCA_949294425.1 uncultured Campylobacter sp. | reverse complement strand
AAATCTTACTATCTTATACACTACGCCTGTTTTTCTCTACTTCGATGATAGTATATGCCATAATCTATCCTTATTTTAGAATCTAAATATTGTTAAATTATAAACAATGAGAGCTAGTCTAAGTCAAGGCTTAAATTTAATTTTTAATGATTTTTCTTAGTTTTATGTAGATTTTATCTAGCTTAAGACTTGAAATTCTTAAGCTATTTTTAAAAAAGATACTTACTTACTTATTTTTAACAAACCCTCTAGTAAGGAATTTTTTTGCTCTTGAAAAACATTTATGTATTTTGAGCTTAAAGAGCTATGTATATTTATGTATCCATTTTCTGCTTTTATGATGCTATTGTTGTCCAGCTTTACTTCTGCATCAAAGGTATATTTTTTGATCTTATTTATCTCATCTGTGATTTTTTCATCTGAAATGTCTGCCATTTGAAAAAAATTTTCAGCTATGTCTGCTAAACCGCCTAAAAGCATATTTGAGACTGAAAAATCTTTTACTAAATCATTTGCGGACCTTTTTACAAGAGCTGTATTGTTTGAGTTTAAATCCTCGCTAGATCTTTCAAGCTCTTTTAAGGTATCATTGTAGCCATTTAAATTTCCTTGATACATAAAATCTTTTATGTGAGTAAGCTTAGCAGCCAAGTCTTCTTTGCCATCTTTTTTTATATTTTCTATAACTTCTTGCATCTTTGATTTTATGGCATTAATGGCGTTTAAAAACTCATCTTTGCTAACCTTGCCTAAATTCACATAACTTAAATTTGAGTCTTTATTTTTGCTAATTTGCACAAATTCATTTAAGAAAGTCTTATTATCAAAGCCATAATTTGAGCCTTGATTGAGTTTACTATATGAGCTAGAATTTAATGAGTTGTTTATGGTCATTTTTACTCCTTTAAGTATTTTTATATTAAAAATTATGACATAATATTTAAAAAAAAATAATAAAAGTTTCATAATAAATTTATATCTTGTGTAAAAAAGAAATTTAAATTTAAATTTCAAACCTTTAAATTTATTTTTTTACTTATATCTACTAAGCCTTTAAATCAACTTTGTTTTTATCTACCTTAAATAAATTCTCTAATAATTCTAAAATATCAGTCCCTTTTTTTCTTTCATTCTCTAAAAAGTTTAAAAAGAAATTTTTAGCTATATCATCATAAGTATAAGTTTCATTTTTGCTTTCAGCTTGTATGGGGGTGAAGGGGTTTTCTATATCCTTTACAAGCAAATTATCTCCCATAGCCTCTTCAAATTTTTTTACAAAAATATCATGTCTATTTTTAAAATCAAGATATTTTTCTTTAAATTCATCTAAGCTTATATCCTCGCTTAAAAGCTTATCAAATTCTTTTATAAAGGCATTAGCTTCTTTTACAATATCATCTCCTAGCTTGTAGCTTGAAGCGTAGTTAGCAAAACCTTGTAGCTTTGATCTTTCGGCAGCTACTCCCATATAAGTATCATTAAGCATAAAGGCAAAGGCTGAATTTGCATTTGGACTTTTTAACTGATTTTTTTGCATAAAGCTATCAAATTCGTTTGTGTTTTCG
>CASFHJ010000215.1 GCA_949294425.1 uncultured Campylobacter sp. | reverse complement strand
TTTTTTGACATTTATCTCCCCGTCAACAAAAGCCATAAAAACTAGTAAATTTAAGATATTTAAGAATTCTTTTTTTGCTAGAGGCACTTCTTTTGTAAATTCCTTAGCCACCATGAAGATATCAGAAATATTATCCTTATGCTCGTTAAAAGCAAGCTTTAAAAAGTCTCTTTCTCTTTTATCCCTTGCATTTGCGTCTAAAATTTGAGAAATCATATCAGCTTCATTTTCGCTTACCCTACCATCACTTTTTGCTATCTTAGCCAAAAGTGCGATAACGTAATAATTCATTCTTTTTTTATACTCATCAAGCCTTTCTTCTAGCATACCTTCTTTAAAGCCTCTAGCAAAGCCCTTTGCTCCGCTGAAAAAATCATTTTTCCCCCAGGTTTTAAAATACCAGTAAAAAGCTAAAATAGCAAGTAAGATTAAAATAAAACTCACAAAAGACTCCTAAAACTTTGAAAATAAAGCTTTTTAAGCTCATCTAAACTAAGCTCTATCTCATCTAGCTTAAAGATATTTTCATCTATACTTTGTCCTAAAAAAGTAGCCTTTATATCAAAATTTTTACAAAGTTCTAAAAAAGTTTCCTCTTTTCTTACAGCTACCACAGCCCTACTTGCACTCTCACTAAAAAGCAAGGAAGCATCGCTAAAATCTGTTTTAAAACTACAACCCACATTAGAATGAGCAAAAATTTTAGCTAAAGATATGGCTAGACCCCCTATTCCTACGTTATTAGCACATACAAGTAAGGATTTTTCATTAGCCTCTTGCAAGAGTTCTAAAAGAGCCTTTTCCTTTTCATAATCAAGCTCTCTTAAGCTACCTGCGACAAGATTATCTTGCACCTTAGATACTAAGGAGGCTGAAAAATCTCTTTGGGTCTGTCCTAGTAAGTAAAATTTAAGCCCACTTTGGCTTATATGAGAGGCTATGTGCTTGTTTTCATCGGGGTTTAAGCCCAGAGAAACTATAGTAGGGCTAGGATATATGCTAAGTCCTTCTGTTTCATTATACAAGGATACATTGCCACTTACAACAGGCGTATTTAGCATTTCACAAGCTTCTTTTATGCCCTCACAAGCCTTTGCAAACTGCCACATAACTTCCTCGTTTTGAGGATTTCCAAAATTTAAACAATCACTTATAGCCAAGGGTTTTGCACCAGCACAAGCTACCTTTCTTGCAGCTGCTGCCACATTTAAAGCAGAGCCTATCTTAGGATCTATGTAAACCAAGCTAGAATTACACTCACAAGCCATGGCTAGAAGGGAGTTATTTTCCTTTACTCTAATGATGGCTGCACCGCTTTTTCCGTGTGCTTTTATCGTATTTGTTTGTATAGTATGGTCAAATTGCTCATAAATAAAGCCCTTATCACAGACATTCTCATCACTAAGCATTCTTAAAAAAATTTCCTTAGGCTCTAGCTTTAAGCTAAACTCATAAGAGCTTATTTCATCTAGATATTTAGGTCTTGAAATCTTTCTATCAAGCACTGGAGCATTTTCGCTAAGCTCTTTTACAGGTAAAAGCCCAACAAGCTCATTATGCCAGAAAAGCTCCATTTTCTTACTGTTTGTAACCTCGCCAATAACAGCACAATCTAAATTCCATTTAGAAAAAATCTCTATAACCCTATCTTCAAAGCCCTTTTTTACGCATATTAGCATACGTTCCTGGGATTCACTTAGCATTAGCTCATAAGCATTCATACCCTCTTCTCGCATAGGCACCTTGTCTAAATAAAGCCTCATTCCACTATCGCTTCTACCCGCCATTTCAAAGGAGCTAGACGTAAGTCCGGCTGCACCCATATCTTGAATTCCAACAACATAATCTGTCTTAAAAAGCTCCAAACAAGCCTCCATAAGCAGTTTTTCTGTGAAAGGATCGCCTATTTGAACCGTTGGTCTTAGCTTTTTGCTCTCCTCAGTAAAAGAATCACTTGACATAACAGCACCGCCAAGCCCATCTCTACCGGTCTTTGAACCAGCATAAAGCACCAAATTTCCCTCTCCTTCAGCCTTAGCATAGAAAATATCCTTTATTTTACACACACCAAGAGCAAAAGCATTTACTAAGATATTGCCATTAAAGCAAGAATTAAAGCTTGTTTCACCACCTATAGTTGGCACCCCGACGCAGTTTCCATAATGTGAAATTCCACTAGCAACACCTTTTACAAGATAGCTATGTTTTTTTGCCACCTTTTTATCTTTTAAATCCCCAAATTTCAAAGAATTCATAGAGGCAACAACCCTAGCTCCCATGGTAAAAATATCTCTAAAAATTCCCCCAACTCCAGTAGCAGCACCCGCAAATGGCTCTATAAAGCTTGGGTGATTATGACTTTCTATCTTAAAAACAGCAGCCATTGAGCCACCTATATCCACAACACCGGCATTTTCGCCCGGTCCTTGTATAACCCAAGGTGCCTTAGTAGGAAAGCCTCTTAGATACTTCTTGCTAGACTTGTAAGAGCAATGCTCACTCCACATGGCAGATATAACTCCAAGTTCAAGTAAATTTGGCTCTTTTCCCAGTATTTTTAAAATTTCACTATATTCTTCATCGCTTATCTTATGTGCTTTTATAAGCTCTTTATCCATAACAAGTCCTTTCATTTTCCTAAGCAAAAATTACTAAACATTTCATCTAAAAGCTCATTATAAGAAAAATCCTTAGTAAATTTTGCTATCTCATTTATGGCTAAGTTTAACTCAAAAGAAAAAAGCTCTAAGGTGCTTTCATCAAGTAAGTCCCTTGCTCTAAAAATAGCTTCATAAGCCTTTTTAAAAGAGTCTAGTAAGCTCTTATTAGACACCAAAATATCAGTGCTATCTATGGTATTTAAATAGCTTATAAGCTCTTTTTTTAACTCACTTAAATCATCATTTAGGCTAAGTTTTAAGAACTTCTTGCTTGATTTAAACTTATTTTGCAAATCACACTTATTTAAGATATAAAAAATCTTTTTATCACTTTGTGCTAAAAGCTCTAAAAGCTCGTCATCTTGCTCATCTTTTAGCCTAGAATTATCAAAGATAGCAAGTATAATATCTGCTTCTTGTATGTAATTTTTGCTAAATTCTATGCCTTTTTTTTCCACACTATCCTTTGTCTTTCTAATACCTGCTGTATCTATGATCCTAACTAAATGACTTCCTAGCAAAAGCTCTTCTTCTAAAAAATCTCTTGTGGTGCCAGCCTCATTTGAAACTATGGCTCTTTCATAAGCTAGAAATTTGTTTAAAATGGAGGATTTTCCCACATTTGGTTTGCCTACTATAGCTATTTTAAAACCCTTAAGCAAGGCTTGTTTTGACATGGATAGTTCATAAATTTTTTTTAAGG
>CASFHJ010000214.1 GCA_949294425.1 uncultured Campylobacter sp. | reverse complement strand
TGCTGGTTGGATAAATGGGGGCTTTTTTGTGTGTGAGCCTAAAATTTTTGATTACATCAAAGATGGCGATGAGAGTGTTTTTGAGCAAGAACCGCTTAAAAACTTGGCAAGAGATGGTGAACTTTATAGCTTTAAACACAGTGGTTTTTGGAAGTGTATGGATACATTAAAAGATAAGAAAGAGCTTAATAAACTATGGCTTGTAAATAAAGCACGTTGGGCTTTGTGGTAGAAAAATGCTAGAGATATATAAAGATAAAAAAGTCTTTCTTACAGGACATACAGGCTTTAAGGGAAGTTGGTTAAACCTGTGGTTAAAAGGTTTGGGGGCAGAAGTTTATGGCTACTCCTTAGCACCAAACACAAACCCTAACCATTTTGACTTGCTTGGAGGAGAAAAAGAATTTCAAGGAGTGTTTGCTGATATAAGGGATAAGCAAACTTTGCAAAAATCTCTTAGTGATTTTAAACCGGATATAATCTTTCATCTTGCCGCGCAACCACTAGTTAGACAAAGTTACAAAGAGCCTATAGATACTTTTGAGAGCAATGCTATTGGAACCTTAAATTTATTAGATTGTGCCAGAAAGTTAGAAAATCTCAAAGCCATTGTTGTAATCACAACTGATAAAGTTTATGATAACAAAGAATGGCTTTGGGGATACAGAGAAAACGACGCTTTGGGTGGATATGATCCTTATAGTGCTTCAAAAGCTTGTGCTGAAATTATTACTAATTCTATGAGACTTAGTTTTTTTAATCCAGAGGATTATGCTAAGAGACACAATGTTTTAATAGCTACAGCAAGAGCAGGAAATGTTATCGGTGGGGGAGATTTTAGCGATGATAGATTAATTCCGGATATAATCAGGGCTATAAACTTAAAACAAAAAGCTAAAATAAGAAATCCAAATTCCACTCGTCCTTGGCAACATGTTTTAGAGCCTTTAAGAGGGTATTTAATGCTTGGAGAAAGGCTTTTAAGAGGAGAAAAAGAATTCGCTACCGCCTTTAATTTTGGTCCAAATTTGCAAGATAATTTAAGGGTTGAAGAGATTTTGAAAATTGCAAAAAAACTTTGGGATCAAGTTGATTATGTTTTTGAAAGAGATTTAAATGATCCTCACGAAGCAGGACTTTTAATGCTTGATGTATCAAAAGCTCAAAAATTATTAAACTGGAAGCCAGCTATGAATTCTTTAGAATCCATAAAATATACTATTTCTTGGTATAGAGAGTTTTATGAAAATGGACAAATTGCGAGTCAAGAACAATTAAAAAATTATATAAAGGAAATAAAATGAGTAGATTTTCTTTTGCGAAAACTAAAATAGATGGCGTTTATATCATAGAAGCTAAGCCCATACACGATGAGAGAGGGTATTTTGAGAGATTTTTTTGTGCAAATGATTTTAAGGAAATTGGTTTTGATGAAAAAATAGCACAAATCAATCACTCCAAGACAATGCTTAAAGGATCCATTAGAGGCTTTCACTATCAAACTCCACCATTTTGCGAGATAAAGATAGTAAGATGTATAAAGGGGGCTATTTTAGATGTAGCTTTAGATATTAGAAAAAATTCTCCTACTTTTTTAAAATATGTAAGTGTTGAGTTAAACGAGGATAATAACAAATACCTTTATATCCCGGAGGGCTGTGCCCATGCTTTTCAAACGCTAAGTG
>CASFHJ010000213.1 GCA_949294425.1 uncultured Campylobacter sp. | reverse complement strand
AAAGGTGCTTGAAGATGCACAAATTGCCCTCTTAGTCCTTGATGCAAAGGAGGGCTTTAATGAGCTTGATGAAAGGATAGCTGGGCTTTTGGCTAAAAATTACCTAGGCATCATCATAGTTTTAAACAAATGGGATCAAAGTGAGCTTGACTTTGATAAGGCTGTTAAAGAGCTAAGACTTGATCGTTTTAAATTTCTAGCACATGCACCAATACTTAGTGTATCTGCCCTAAGTGGTAAGAGAATTTCAGTCTTGCTTGATAAAATTTTAGAGCTTTTTGAAAATTACATACAAAAAATTCCAACCTCAAAGCTAAATTCCCTTTTGCAAGAGGCTGTGAAAGCACACCCTTTACCGCACGATAAGGGAAAAATTGTAAAAATTTACTATGCTACTCAGTATGAGATAGCACCTCCAAAAATAGCTCTTATAATGAATAGACCAAAAGCCTTACACTTTTCTTATAAAAGATATTTGCAAAATCAAATTAGATCTATCTTTAATTTAGAAGGAGTTCCCCTAATACTAGCTACCCGTAAAAGAGGGGAAAAAGATGAGGAGTGAGAATTTAGTTTTAATAGGCTTTATGGCTTGTGGAAAAAGCTCTGTGGCAAAGGCTTTGGCTTTAAGGCTTGATAGCTTTTTTTTTGATACAGACCAGCTTATAGAGGCTAAATTTCAAATGAGTGTTAAGGATATTTTTAAGTCTTTTTCAGAAGCTTTTTTTAGAAAAGAGGAGCAAAAACTAGCACATACTCTTTTGGATATAAAAAATGCTGTCATAGCAAGTGGGGGAGGCTTTATAGCCGTAAAGAATTTAAAGAAACTTGGTAAGATTATATATTTAAGGGCGGATTTTGATTTTTTAAGAGCTAGACTTAAGCAAGATGAGCTTGATAAAAGACCGCTTTTTAAAGATGAAGCAAGGGCAAGAGAGCTTTTTGATACAAGAAAAGATCTTTATGAAAGCTTAGCAGATTTAAGCATAAATATTAAGGATAAATCTATAGACTATATAGCACAAGAAATAATAAGGAGCTTATGATGAGAATTTTAACCGGACTTCAACCAAGCGGAGATTTGCACCTTGGTAATTATTTTGGTTCCTTAAAACAAATGATAAAGTCTCAAGATAATAGCGATATGTTTATCTTTATAGCAAATTATCATGCTATGACTAGTATAAAAAACTCAAAAGAATTAAAACAAAACACCTTAAAAGCAGCCGCAGCATACTTAGCCTTAGGTATAGATCCTCAAAAATGCACCTTTTATTTGCAAAGTGATGTAAAAGAGGTTTTAGAGCTTTACTGGATCTTATCTCAATTTACCCCTATGGGTTTGTTAGAAAGAGCACATAGCTATAAAGATAAGATAGCAAAGGGACTTAACGCCTCTCATGGACTTTTTTCTTATCCTGTTTTAATGGCGGCTGATATTTTGCTTTTTGATGCTGATCTTATACCTGTTGGCAAGGATCAAATTCAGCACGTAGAAATAGCAAGAGACATTGCGCTTAAGATAAATAATGAATGGGGAGAGATTTTAAATTTACCAAAGGCAAGAGTTGATGATAATTTAGCCGTGCTTAGCGGCACAGATGGTGCTAAGATGAGCAAGTCTTACAAAAATACCATAGATATTTTTGCCGATACAAAGACGCTTAAAAAGCAAATTTCTAGTATAATAACAGATAGCACAGCCATAAATGAGCCTAAAAAATGGCAGGATTGCAATGTTTTTAAGCTTTGCTCTGTATTTTTAGATGAGAAAGGACAAGAAGATTTGAAAAAAAGGTATGAAGGTGCAAATGAGGGTTATGGACATTTTAAAGCCTTTTTAAACGAGCTTGTGCTTGATTATTTTTCTAAGGCAAGAGCTAATTATGAAAAACTCTTAGAAAAGCCAGATGATATATATGAAATTTTAGAATTTGGAGCTAAAAAAGCCCAAAAAATAGCTTCTTTAAAAATGCAAAAAATTTATGAAAAGATAGGACTTTAAGGAGGATTTATGCTTGATTTAAAAAGACTTCAAAATGACTTTGACCTTGTTGCAAAAAAACTTGAGGCAAAAAAGGTTGATCCTTCTTTACTTAGTGAGTTAAAAGAGCTTTTTATTAGCCTAAAAGATGAAAGAGCTAAGCTTGAAAGCTTACAGGCCTTTCAAAATAAATTTAGCAAGGACCTAGCAAATGCTAGTGATAAAGAGGAGCTTAAAAAGCAGCTAAGTGAAAATAAGGCAAAAATTTCCACACAAAATAAGCTAGTAAGTGAGCTTGAGGAAAAGCTTGAAAAAATTTCTCATTCTATACCAAATTTACCAGATGATGATGTGCCTTTTGGAGAAGATGAAGATGATAATGTCGAGCTTAAAAAGGTTTTAGAGCCTCTTAGCTTTGATTTTAAGCCTAAGGAGCATTTTGACTTAGCACAGGAAAATGAGTGGCTTGACTTTGTAAGGGGAGTAAAGATAGCAAGTAGTAGATTTTGTGTGCTTAAAAAAGAGGGAGCCCTGCTAAATAGAGCCTTGATAAACTATATGATAGATTTTAATATAAAAAGAGGCTTTGAATTTATGAATGTGCCTTATTTAGTTAACTCAAATACCATGTTTGGCACGGGACAGCTACCAAAATTCAAAGATGATATGTATAAAACAGATGATGATCTTTATCTTATTTCAACCTCTGAAATAGCTCTTACAAATTTATACTCAAATGAACTTTTAAGCCATGAAAGCTTACCTATAAAAATGACTGCTTATAGTGCTTGTTTTAGAAAGGAAGCTGGTAGTGCCGGTAGAGATACAAGGGGCATTATAAGACAACATCAGTTTGAAAAAGTAGAGCTTGTAAGTATAACAAGACAAGAACAAAGCGAGTTAGTTTTTGAGGAAATGTTAAGCTGTGCTAGTGATTTACTAAGCTCCTTGGGCTTAGCACATAGGCACTTACTTCTTTGCACTGGTGATTTGGGCTTTTCAGCAGCAAAGACTATAGATTTAGAGGTTTATTTAGCCGGACAAGATAGATATAGAGAGATAAGCTCGGTTTCTAATTGTAGGGATTTTCAAGCAAGAAGAGCAAAGATTAGATATAAAGATGAAAATGGTAAAAACCTCCTAGCACACACCTTAAATGGCTCTTCACTAGCTGTGGGAAGAACCCTTGTTGCTATTATGGAAAATTATCAAGAAAAAGACGGCAAAATTCGCATACCAGATGTGCTTAGAAAATATTTTTAAAGTAGGATTTTATGGCTGAAGAAGTTGTATTGCAAAGAGATGATTCTAATAATATGCAAAAAATGAGTCAAGATATAGAAGAGCAAACAAAGGACGAGTCCAAAGAGCCTAAAAAAAGCAAAAAAGCTGATATATTTAAGGATAAGAAATTTATTTTCATTCTTTCTTTGATGCTTGGTATCTTTTTTTTACTCTTGCTTGTTTTATTTTTTTTATATAGCAAGTCAGGCGATCCTTTTGAGGTTTTTAAACCCCAAAGTCAAAGTTCAAATACTCAGCAAGCAGTAGATGATACTGAAAGTATAAGCTTTGAAATGCAAAAGATAGATGATATGATACAAAAGGCAAATGCCCTCTATCTAAGAGGACAAAGAGAGGAAGCCTTAGGCATATATGAGCAAATTTCAATATATAGCGAGTCCTTGTCCCAGTATAATCTAGGCGTTTCTCAAATGGAGCAAAAAAATTACTCCCTAGCCATGCAAAGCTTTAAAAATTCCATGTCAAGTAGTGATCATCAAACTGTTTCAGCCATAAATGCAGCAGTTTGTGCCTTGTATTTAAATGATAAAGAAAAATTTGATTATTATATAGATCTTGCCTATGTTTATCTTTCAAATGAGGCAGATTATGAGCTTTTTTCTTATTATTTAAGCCTTATAAATTATTATAAAGGACTTTATCCAGAAGCCTTGCAAATGCTTCGCAAAACTGAGAACTTAAGCTATATTGATGATTCTAGGTATCTTAGTGCTAAAATTTATGCCAAAATGGGGCTTGATACTAGGGCTGTAGAGAATTTAATAGCACAAGGATCTTATCAAGCAGCCCTGCCTACCGGGCTTTTATATGCTAGAATGGGTGATTATGATAAGGCTAGAATGTCCTTAAATGAGGCTATGAAAACAAATAGAGACTATAATCAAAGTGCAGCTGCCTTAAATTTAGTAGATATAAAGACGGCTAGATATTCAGATATGTTAAATAGATTAAGAAGATATTTTGATGGCAGACAGGGACAAATACTTGATCTTTACAAGATAAAGGTTGCCTTAAATAGCGAGTTAGGCGATATAAACATAGCACAGGATAAATTTGTAAAAGACTTTATGAAGGACTTAAAAGAACAGGCTGACTTGCTTTTTTATTTCGCACCTTATCAGGTTTTTGACGCTAGACAGGCGAGTTTATACATAAATAAGGCAAATGTTTCAAATTTCATAAAAGATGGCACTTCAACTGAGGAATTTTTAACAAGTAGCAATTCCCTTTCATCTGTTAATATAAGCTTGGCTAAGGCTATTTCTTTGGCTATAAATGGTAGATTAAGGCTTGCAAATGAGGAGTTTAAAAGACTTGCTAACTCTTATTCTCAACATAGTATCCTTCATTTTAATCTAGCACTTAGTTACGCCCAGCTTAGGTATTATGAACTAGCTTTTAAGCATTTTTCAAGTGCTTATCATTTAGACCCTAGCAATTATCAAGCAGGAGCTTTTGCCATTTTAAGCGCTAGTTTAAGCTCAAAAGACGCTACTAATTTATTTAATGAAATTAATGAAAATATCACCCTAGATACTAATTTTGATGAAAAAATTTATGAGTATATAATGTTTTTTGCTAGAGGTGATTATGTGGCGATGATACCTTTTTTAGATGAGCCTGATAGTGATATTTTTTCCATAGCTTTAAAGATAGTAATAGCAAAAAATAATGACTTAAATAACGAGCTTAGAAACAAAATTTACACTTTAAAAGAAAGGGTAGATGATGATTTGTTAGTTGATATATTATTTTTTAATCAAAATAATTATAATTTAAATATAAAAGAATACGCCCAAAATGCACAGCTTTACTTTAAAAATATCAATTACAACTACGACAAAATTTCAAGTGGACCTATGATTTTAAGAGATCACTATATAAGCATAATAAGAATTTCAGGGCTTTTAAACCAAGAAAGGCAAAAGATAAAGCAAAGATTAAGCCTTAAAGATGAAAACATAAAAGGACTTACAGCTATGCTTGCTTACATGGGTATTTATGCTGGTCTTTTTGAGGAGTCTTACGGGCTTTATAATATCTTGCTAGAGGATTACAATATCAAGGATTCTACCATTTATTTTTTAGCCGCTGTTGCTGCTGTTGGTTCAAATAATCCAAATGCCGCCATAGCACTCTTGGAATTATCCAAGCTAGAAGATGATTCAAATCAAGACGCTAGATTAGCACTTGCCTTGCTTTATCACGAGGTGCAAAACTATGAAGCAGCTCTTTATCAATACTCTCAAGTAAAAGATGGCTTTTTAAGCAACTTTTTTTCTTTTAATATCTTAAGATAGTATCCACAAGTGGATACTAAGCTTTTATATTTACAGCCTGTCCTCCAAGCTCTTCTATTCTAGCACTTACCTTTTCTATGGCTTTGTTTATAGTGTCTTGACTTATTTGAGGTAGGGCTGCTCCCCAAATTCTTTCAGCCTCTTTAAAGCCTCTTTTCATACCTTCAAATCCAGCCTTAAGCTTTTCTAGATCATCTCCAGCCCCATTTATCACGAAATCAGCTATACGATTTGCAGTATTTGTTACTCCAAAAAACCCATCTTCTCCAAGCAAGGCATTTAACTCGCTAGAATTCATATCTAAGGGATTTTTACCATTATAGCCTATACCTGCTAGATCAAGCTGTGTAAAGATGTCGTTTGCCTTTAAATTAAGCGATGAGTTCATAAGCTCAAATAAAGAACCCTGTGCGTTAGAGCTTTGCATACTTATATTTAGGGCTTCTTGCTGAAACTGCATAACATAAGCTTGCGTTATAGCCTTTGCTCCACCTAAGGACTGAAGCTCTTTTAAGCTATCCTCATTTATTTCTCCATTAGCTATTTCTAAGATATTTTTCTTACTTAAGCCTTCCTCTTTTTTTGTATTTGTAGCCTCATTATTTTTGCTTTCGCTAAGCATCTTTGAGGCATTGTAAGATGTAGAATTTACTTGCATTGTTGCTCCTTTTGTTTTAAATGCTCTTTAAACATCGGTAAATTTTGGATTTATTTTAGTCTAACTTTGATAAATTTATAAAATTTTTAGGCTTAAATACAGAGCCTAAATTATGCTATAATTGCTGAATTTTTTATATAAGGATTTTGATATGGCTTGTGTTTTGCAAATCGGTGCTGGTGGTGTTGGCGGTGTGGTAGCACATAAAATGGCTATGAATAAAGAGGTGTTTTCACGCATTGTTTTGGCTTCGCGTAATATCGCTAAGTGTGCGGCGATAGCAGATTCTATCCGTGCTAAGGGGCTAGGCGAGATAGAGATAGATAAGGTTGATGCGGATAATGTCGATGAAATCGTGGCGTTGATAGAAAAGTATAAGCCCTTTTTGGTGGTGAATGTGGCTTTGCCTTATCAGGATTTAAGCATTATGGAGGCGTGTTTGAGGACAAAGACACATTATCTTGATACCGCAAACTATGAGCACCCAGATTCCGCACATTTTGAATATAAAGAGCAGTGGGCGTATGATACGCGTTATAAACAAGCAGGGATTTTTGCACTACTTGGCAGTGGCTTTGATCCAGGCGTTACAAATGTTTTTTGTGCCTATGCACAAAAGCATTATTTTGATGAGATTCATACTATAGATATTTTGGATTGCAATGCAGGGGATCATGGGTATGCCTTTGCTACAAACTTTAATCCTGAAATAAATTTACGCGAA
>CASFHJ010000212.1 GCA_949294425.1 uncultured Campylobacter sp. | reverse complement strand
ACTACTTGCCTCTTTGCTTTCAAGCTTTTATAAAAACTAAGAAAAATACATATTTACAGCTATGTAAACAGCATAAGCAAAGATTATAATACCTATATAATACACAAAGGACTTCATACTTAACCTTTCCTAAAAGATCTTAATAAAAATTCCATATTTTCTAAGGCTTTTTTTCTATGCGATATTAAATTTTTCTCCTCAAAAGAAAGCTGGGCTAAGGTCTTCTCATAAGAATTTGGCACAAATAAACAATCATAACCAAAGCCATTTTCTCCAAGCTCCTTATCTATAACATAGCCTCTTAAAAGCCCATTTGTAAAACATTCTCCATAAAAAGAACAAAGAGCTATAACAGACTTAAAATAAGCCTTACTTTTGCTTATTTTTAAGGCACTAAGCTCATCAAGTAGCTTTTTTCTGTTTAAGCCATCATCTTTTTGCCCTGAAAATCTAGCCGAAAAAATACCGGGTCTAAAAGCTAAGGCTTCAACACAAAGTCCGCTATCATCGCTTAAAACTATAAATTCTTTCTTATCTTTTTGCTCTAAAGAATTATAAATAGCCCTTGCCTTTATAAGAGCATTTTCCTTAAAACTTAATCCATTTTCCTCTATCTCGCCCTTAAAAAATTCATCTAAAGAAAAAAGCTCAAAGCCTTGTAATAAGGCTTTAAATTCTTTTATTTTACCATGATTTGAACTAGCTATTATTATCTTTTTCATAGGCTAAGTTTAAAAGACAAAACTAAACTAAACATAAATAATACTTACCTTTCATAAGTTAAAAAATAGTAAAATTAGCTCTTTTTAGATTAGGATTTTATATGTTAAGAATTGTTTTGCCTTTATCTTTCATAGTTGGAACTAGATTTTTTGGGCTTTTTATAGTTTTGCCCGTGCTTTCTTTATATAGTGCAAATTTAAAGGGAGCAAATGATTTTTTAATAGGACTTTTAATAGGACTTTACGCCCTAGCACAGGTGCTTTTGCAAGTTCCTTTTGGGATCTTAAGCGATAAGATAGGACGAAAAAAAACCCTACTAATAGGCTTATTAATCTTTATACTAGGCTCCTTAATCTGTTCAAATACAAGCGATATTTACATAATGATGCTAGGACGCACCCTACAAGGAGCTGGAGCTATAGGTGCTGTGGCAACGGCTATGATAAGTGATTTCATAGTAGAGGAGCAAAGAGCTAAGGCTATGGCTATAATGGGTATGTTTATAGGCATATCCTTTGCTTTATCTATGGTTATAGCTCCTATTATGAGTTCTAAATTTGGGCTTTCAAGCCTTTTTGACCTAAGCACCATACTTACCATACTTTGCATAATCTTACTTTTTACCATAGTTCCAAAAGAAACAAAAATAAAACATGAAAACACAAAAAGCTCCATAAAAATTTTCTTCATAGAAAAAAATTTTTTCATAATGAATTTAACAAATTTCATGCAAAAAATGCTTATGAGTATAGCGTTTTTTACCATACCCATAGTGCTTGTTGACACTCTTTCTTATCCAAGAGATGAGCTTTACAAAATTTATGCCTTTTCTATGATTCTTGGCTTTTTTGCCATGGGTTTAGCAGGAAGTTTGGGCGAAAGAAAGGGCTTGGCAAAACAAATTCTTTTATTTGGAGTGCTTTTATTTGTGCTTTATTGTATCTTATCTTTTATTAGCATATATGCTTATGAGTTTTTCTTATATAAATACGCATACACCTTGATAAAACAAGATTTTGCCTTTATTTTGTTTATCTTAGCTGTGCTTGTGTTTTTCATAGCCTTTAATCTACATGAACCAATAATGCAAAGCTGTGCTTCTAAATTTGCTAAGGTAAATGAAAAGGGAGTGGCTCTTGGAGTTTTTAACTCCTTTGGGTATTTAGGAAGCTTTCTTGGAGGTATCTTAATAGGACTTGCCTTTCATTATGAGCTTTCCTCACAAGCCTTTGCCACCTTGGCTGTCTTAGCGATTATTTGGTTTGTAATCTTAAGCTTTTTGAAAAATCCAAAAGATTTTAAAAATATATATCTTGATTTAAATAAAAAAATAGATTTAAGTAAACTTAAAAAACTAAATGGGATCTTAGACATATATCAAAATTCAAAGAATTTAGTTATAAAATACGATAGCAAAAAGACAAATAAAGATGAAATTTTAAATAAACTTTGAAAGGATAAATATGAAAAAAACACTATTATCTTTAGCTCTAGCATCTAGTGCTGCTTTTTGTGCTAGTGATGCTGAGATAAAAAAATTCTACGAAGATGCCTTAAAAGAAAGACTTGAGGGAGTTAAGGTTGAAATTTTAAAAAGAGAAAAATTGCCAAATACAGACTTTGAAGCTGTTAGCGTGAAATTTTCTGCTAAGGGTATGAGTCAAGAAGATACGCTTTTTACAAAGGATAATATCATAGTGCCTGATGTAATAGACCTAAAGCAAAATATATCCTATAAGCAAGCTTATGAGCTTAAAAAAATGCAAGCACAAAAAGAGGAATTTAGCAAAAAGGCTTTAAAAGAGCTTGGAAAAGAAAAGCTAGTTATATCGCTTGGAGCCAAAGATAAACCCTTGCTTTATGTATTTAGCGATCCTGAGTGTCCGTATTGTAGAATGCACCTTAAGGATATAAGAAATGATTTAAAAACACATCAAATAAAGGTTTTACTAACCCCTGTGCACCCACTTAGCGCCTTTGATAAAGCTGCTCTTATTTATAAAGAAAGCAAAAATGCAAAAAGCGATGAAGAAAAGATAAAAATTTTAGAAAAATATTATAGCCAAACCTTACCTCACTACTCACAAAGAAGCACAAATTCTTTAAAGGTTGATGAAAAAGAGGTAGAAGCGGTAAAAAAATTATATGAAAAATACTCCTCTTTGGGTCTTAGAGCTGTGCCTACGATAATAGAGGCTAAGTAGATTTTAAAAGGCTTTGAAATTTTTTCAAGGCCCTTTTTTCCTTTACTCCAATTTTATAATAAATTAGTTCTAAATACTCCTTTATATCCTTTTTGCAAATTCCTCTTTGCTCTTCGTATTTTTCTAGTATGTAATTTGGAATTTTTATCTTCGCTTTTAGAAAATTCTTAAGCATTCTTTCATAAAAGTCTTTGTGTTTAAGGCAAGAAAAGCGTCCAAAGACAAAGGGAAGCCCTGTTTTTTCATACCAAAGCTCACATAAATCAATGTAAAGTTCTTTATTTTCAAGGTAAGCTTTCAAGGCTTTATCGCCTATGAGTACCCTGCCCTCTTGCCTTAAGATTTTAGCAAGAGCGTTTGAGGTGGCTGAGCTG
>CASFHJ010000211.1 GCA_949294425.1 uncultured Campylobacter sp. | reverse complement strand
CAAGAAGTATCTAAAAGCCTTGCCCAAAAATATAAAAAAAATAGCCCTTAAAAGTGGATACCTAAGAAGAGCTAAAGCCAAAACAAAAAGATCTCCAAAAATAGGTAAAAAACTTAAAAATGCAAACAAGGCTGCATATTTTTTAAAATTTAGCCTTGAGTTTTTTATCCTTTCTAAACTTTTATGAAAGAATTTTTCTAAAATAAGCTTTGAGCCAAAAAGTCCCAAAATATAAGTGCTTACACTGCCAAGAGTATTAAAAATACTAGCTATGATAAAGACTTGCACCTTGTCAAATCCAGACAAAACAAAGCCCACAACAAAGGCTTCAGAAGCTAAAGGATAAATACTTGCTGAGATAAAACAAACAAGAGCTAGTGAGAATAAAGATAAATTTTCCAACATTTTTCAAGAAGTTATGGTTGCGAAGGAGGGATTCGAACCCTCGACCTCCGGGTTATGAGCCCGACGAGCTAACCACTGCTCTACTCCGCGTTAAGTATGGATGGGGTAAAGGGATTCGAACCCCTGAATGACAGGACCAAAACCTGTTGCCTTACCGCTTGGCGATACCCCAGTGCCAAAAATGAAAGAAAAATTATAGTGCATTTTAATTAAATTGTCAAGAAAAAAAGATATAATCTATGCTTAATTAATTTTTTGAGGAAAAAATCATGTCTTTTATAAGTATAGAACAGGCTATAAAAGAGCTAAGAGAAGGTAAAATGCTTGTTATGGTGGACGCTGAGGATAGAGAAAATGAAGGAGATTTAATATTTGCGGCACAATTTAGCACTAAGGAAAAGGTAAATTTCACTATAACAAATGCAAAAGGTGTGCTTTGCGTAGCCTTAAGTGAAAATTTAGCTAAACATTTTGAGTTACCATTAATGGTAAGGGAAAATAGTTCAAATCATGAAACAGCTTTTACAATAACAGTTGATGCAAAGAATGCAAACACTGGTGTAAGTGCCTTAGAAAGAGATATGACTATAAAAATTTTTGCTGATGATAAGGCTGTGGCAAGTGACTTTGTAAGACCCGGGCATATAAATCCTTTAATAGCGAAAAAAGGAGGGGTCTTAGAAAGGACAGGGCATACTGAGGGAACGGTTGATCTTTGCCGATTAGCTGGTTTAAAAGAGGCTTGTGTAATATGTGAGATAGTAAAAGATGATGGAGAGATGGCTAGAAGAGAAGATTTGAAAGAATTTTGTAAAAAATTTGATATAAATATGATAGCCTTATCTGATCTCATAGAATACAGGCTAAAAAATGAAAGTCTTATAAAATGTATAGAGGAAGTGCAAACAGAAATAGCTGGATTTAAGGCTAAAAAACTAAGCTTTAAAGATCATAATGACAAAACCCACGTAGCCTTTTGCTTTGATGAGGTAAGAGAGAGTGAAAATGTGAAATTTCATATAAGTTCTCAAGATTTTGACTTGCTCACTTCTTCTAAATTTAACGAATTTTTAAGACATATAAAATTTTTAAGCGAAAATGGAGGGGTCTTAGTCTTTATGAACTGCGAAAAATCATCTCAGGTAAGTTTTAAAAACTACGGCATAGGAGCTCAAATTCTAAGATATTTAGGCATAGAAAATATCAAACTTTTAAGCTCTAGTTGCGATAAGGACTTTGTAGCATTGAAAGGATTTGGGCTAAATTTGCAAACTTGTAGCATAAAGTAAATTAATACTTTTCTAGAATTTCATATGCTGTGTTTATTTTTGCAGGTTTTTCACCTATGCTTTTAATTATTTTTATCATCTCTTCTTGATTCATTCTATAACT
>CASFHJ010000210.1 GCA_949294425.1 uncultured Campylobacter sp. | reverse complement strand
AGCCTTTGATGAAAGCATCATAGATCTTGGCGATACAAAAAGTATGAAAAAAAAGTATGCAAATGCTGACTTTTTTGATTGCGGAAAAAACTCCTTACTCTTACCAGCTTTTATAAACCCTCACACTCACTTAGAATTTAGCGCAAATTCTTATGAGTTAAGCTACGGGGATTTTTTGTATTGGCTAAATTCTGTTATCAAAAAAAGGGATTTTTTAAGCAAGGAAGCAAAAGAGGAGCTTATACTAAAAAATATAAGGCTAATGCAAGAAGGAGGCACCGCTACCATAGGCGAGATTTCTAGCTTTGGCTCTGATTTAAAAGCTTGTGCTAAAAGCTCTGCTAGAATTATATTTTTTAATGAAATTTTAGGCGTAAATGAGGAAGCAAACGAGGCTAAAAAAGAAGATTTTTTAAAAAGATTTTACGAAAGTAAAAAGTGTGAAAACGAGCTTTTTATACCGGCTCTTTCCTTGCACTCTCCTTACTCGCTAAATTTAAGTCTGGCAAATTTTGCCCTTGATTTTGCAAAAGAAAACAAACTTCTAGTAAGTACGCATTTTTTAGAAAGTAAGCATGAGAAATTATGGCTTGAGGGAAAGAGCTCTAAATTTAAAGCATGGCTTAGCAAAATTTCAGAAAATCCAAGCCCAAATTTTAGCCCTCAAAGTTTTTTAAAACTCTTTAAAAATCAAAGGACTCTTTTTACTCACTGCGTCTTTGTTGATGATTTTAATGACTTTGATAAAAATCTTCACTCCATATCTCACTGCGTCTTTTCAAATAGATTATTAAGTAAAAAAACTTTCAAGCTAAAAAAAGCCTTAAAATCAGGACTAAATATACACATAGGCACAGACGGGCTTAGCTCAAATATCTCTCTTTGTATGCTAGATGAGCTAAGAGCGAATTTATTAAGCCATACAAGCTTAGATATAAGAGCCTTAGCTAAAATTTTAATACTAATGGCGACTCAAAAGGCTGCAAGGGCTATTGATATGAAACTAGGAGAGATAAAAAAGGGTTATGAGGCTGATTTTGCAATCTTTAAGGTAAAAGAATGCGATGAAAAAGATCTAGCCTTAAATTTTATACTAAATGCCAAAAAGGCTGAAAAATTATACATAAAAGGAAGACAATGTCTGTGATAAAATCATTTTTTAAGGCTCTAGCTACTTGCATAAGATACATAAATACTTATTTTAAAACCTTTGTATTGCTTCTTATAATCCTAATAATCTTTCTTTTTAACACAGCCAAAGACCCCGCAAATTTGCAAAAAATCCACATAAATGGAGCTATAATAGACAGCAGTGAGCTTGTAAATGAGCTTTACAAGGCTATGAGTGATGATAGCATAAAAGGGGTTTTGCTGGATATAAACTCGCCCGGAGGTGCAGCTGGTGCTAGTATGGAAATAGCTTTGGCTATAGAGGAGCTAAGCAAAATAAAGCCCGTAGTAGCATATGCTAGAGAGTATATGACAAGCGGAGCTTATCTGGCTGCTTCTAGCTCTACGCATATCATAGCAAACCCTATATCAATCATAGGATCTATAGGAGTCTTACTATCTAGTGTTGATATAAGCGAGGCTCTAGCTAAGCTTGGCATAAAAGATCAAAGTCTTAGTGCTGGAAAATATAAGGAGGTATTATCCTTTTCAAAGCCTATAAAAGATGAGGAAAGAGCCTATATGCAAAGACACTTAGATGATATGTATGAGGTCTTTAGCTATTTTGTAGCTGAAAAAAGAGGGCTTGATATGAAGGAGATTAAAACTTGGGCTGATGCTAGAATTTTTATAGCAAGAAAGGCTTTAAAAGTAGGTCTCATAGATGAGCTAGGTAGCATAAAAAATGCAGAAGAAAAGCTACAAAGCCTAAGCAAAATAGATAAAGCCATATGGAAAGAAAGTAAAAGTAATACCCTCTTGCAAGAGCTAAGCATAAGCCTAAAATTAGTAAATTCTTTTCTAAAAAGCCTTTCTTTTTAGCCTTTTTTCCACATACTCATCAAGGCTTTCAAAAGCATTTTTATCAAGCCTTGTGCTTGTGAATTTTTTATTAAAGGTTCTTTGACGCTTTGCAAGCTGGGCTGTGTGTATGTTTATCAGGCTTTCTAGCTGCTCTTTTGAAATTTCATTATCCAAAAAAGATTTACACTCTTTTAAGCCTATGGACTTTAGTGGCTTTAAGTTTTCATCATATCTTAAAAAAAGTTCTCTTGCCTCCTGTAAAAGCCCGTTTTCAAGCATTTTCTTAGTCCTTAAGGCTATGTTTTTTAAAAGCTCTTCCTTGTCTAAATCTAATAAGAAAATTTCTAGCTGCCTTATAGGAGCCTCTTTTAAAGTTTTTTGCAAAAATTCGCTTGGAATTTCAGCTTTGCTTTTATATATGCTATACCATTTTTTAAGTCTATAAGTATCATTTTTTTCTATCCTTGCCTTTTTATCTATACTTTTTACAAGCTCATAAAGCTCTTTGTTGCTTAGCTCACAAGGCACTTCCTTTATATGCTCACTAAGTCCTTGCATCAAAGCTCTTAGATAAAAAGATGAGCCTCCAGCTATTAGCAAGGCTTTATTATGAGTCCTTGCGTAAGATCTTGCTCTTTCATACTCCTTAAAAAAAAGCCAAACATTAAAGCTTTGCTCTATGCTTATTAAATCTATACCAAAATATCTTACTTCGCTTAGTTCTTTTTTGCTAGGTTTTGCAGAGGCTATGTTTATTTCTTTATAAAGACAAAGACTATCAAGGCTAAGTATGACTAAATCATGCTTTAAGGCTAGTTCATGCGCTATCTTGCTTTTGCCACTAGCTGTGCTTCCTATAAGAGCAAATTCAAAAAAAGTATCTTTCATCTTAATAATCTCAACCTCTAACTTTTTTTAAGATCTTTATTTTATGAGTTTTTATATAAAGATTTGCTTTTTAACTGCCTTTAAAGGCTTAGTGAAAGCAAAATATAAGGCTATGCTTGTTAGAATTTTTATTTTTAAGGAGAGGTTATGAGGTATCTTGGCTTATTTTTTTGTTTTTTCTTTTTGGCTTGCTCTCCTTATAATGCGCTTGATAAGGACAAGGAGTATGGTTTTAAACTAGAAGAGCTTCAAGGAAAAGTTTTAAAAAATCCCCCAGCCTCTCAAAGTAGAATTTATCTGTATAGAAAAGATAGCGCACAATCATTTAGGATAGAATATCAACAAGAATTCAAAATAAGGCTTTCGTATAAAAATACAGAAAAAACCTTAAGATCAAAGCCATACGAAGCTTCTTTTTTAGACATAAAGGTAGATGATAATTCTACGCTTAAATTAAAAGCAAAGATAGATAATGATTTTAGCTTAGATTTCATACCTAAAAAAGATATGATTTATTGCTTACAAAGTGAAATTTTACAAGATAATTCTGACTCAAGCGACTTTGTATCCTTGCCCGTTTTTACTCTAGTTTCCAAAGATGAGTGCGTGGATATGATAGAAAAAAAGATGAAAAAAAATAATGAATGCAAATTAATTTAGCTGATATAAAGATGAGTGAGGATTGGAAGCTCTTTTTAAAAGATGAGCTTTTAAGCCCTTATTTTGCAGATATTAAGGCTAAATACATCTTAGCTCTAAAAGAAAAACAAAAAATATACCCGCCCCCAGCCCTAACCTTTAATGCCTTTAATCTCTGCCCTCTTAATAAGCTAAAAATAGTCCTGCTAGGGCAAGATCCCTATCATCAAGAAAATCAAGCCATGGGTCTTTCTTTTTCTGTGCCGCCCGGAGTAAAAATTCCTCCCTCACTAAGAAATATCTACAAAGAACTAGAAAGTGATTTAGGCATAAAACCAGCAAAAAGCGGAGATTTAAGCAAGTGGGCTAAAGAGGGGGTCTTGCTTTTAAATTCTATACTAAGCGTAAAAGAAAACTCGCCTCTATCTCATTCTAATCTTGGCTGGGAAAAATTTAGCGACTCTGTGATAAAAAAAATAAGCGAAAAAAAAGATAGCCTAGTTTTTTTACTCTGGGGAAATTTTGCAAAAGCAAAAGCCTCTTTGATAGATGGAAAAAAACACTTAGTGCTAAAAGCAGCCCACCCAAGCCCTCTTGCAAGAACTGGTTTTTTGGGCTGTAAGCATTTTTCAAAAAGCAATGACTTTTTAAAAAGTAGGGGCAAAGAGCCTGTAAACTGGGATTTGAACTAGAATTTTTTTATTATCTCTCTTGCTATTTCATTTTTATTTAAACCCTTAAGCTCACTTATATAGCCATCTTGTGCTAAAAGAATTCTATCTGCTGCGTCAAAATAAGTCTCATCATGGCTTATGCTAAGTATGGTTTTGCCCTCTTTTTTAAGTATAGGCAAAAGCTCTGTATAGAAAAATTTTCTAAAAAGTGGGTCTTGATCGGCTGCAAATTCATCAAGTATTAAGATCTTTCTATCCTCAAGCAAAGAAAGCAACATAGCAAGTCTTCTTCTTTGTCCGCTTGAAAGCTTGGTATCTAAAATAAGTCCTTGCTGTGTCTCAACCTTTTTATCTAGCTTTAAAAGACTTAAATACCTTTTAATCTCACTATCACTAGCCTCTTTATCATCTGCTAGTAAGTCCCTAAAGATATGGCACTGGGGAAATATGGCAGATATTAAAGAGCGGTATGAAAGCAAGTTATTCTCATCTATCTTAGTATCATCAAGATACAAAGAACCGCTACTTGGCTTTAACAAGGAGG
>CASFHJ010000209.1 GCA_949294425.1 uncultured Campylobacter sp. | reverse complement strand
GGAAAATTATCATCAAATTTTCCAGCTAAAATTTCATCACAAGCCTTTATGATAGCTTCTTTTCTCTCATCATTAAGCCCGTTGTTTAATCTATTATTAACTATGGCAGCTGCCTTTTTCAAATTTGCAAAGGCATAGATTAAAACCTTAGGCATTTTTTCTATGCCGATTTTAAAATTCTCTAAAGACCTTTCAGTTTGCGCTCCCCAATACTTATCATCAGGAACCTTTATCTCGCCCATAGTATCTTTTTCTACTCTGTAGTTCATTCTTTCTCCTTAGTAAAAATTCAAGTAAATTTTAACATACTTTTACAAAGCTTCAAAAAAATACTAACTTTTTTTTAGTAAAGATCTTTTTTTTGTGTTAAGTAAAATATTTTTTTGCCGATTTTAGTTAGATATTAAAAGGGGGATTTTTATGCAAATTGATGCTAGTAAGAGTCAGGGTTTTGCCTTTTCATACACCACAAGTAGCGGTAAGAATTTGTCTTTTGCTATGTTTGATAAGTCAGAGCTTTCTGTAAGCAAAGATGCTTCAAGCACCAGCTTAAGTCTAACAAGAGAGTATGGCTACTCTTTTTCTTATGAGGGTTCAAAGCTTACAAATGAGGATTTAGCCGAGATAAAAAACGCCATGCAAGAGCTAAGCCCATCTATAAACGAGTTTTTGCAAAGCTCTAAGGTAGGCGAGATGAATCCAAGAGAAGTTATTAGCTCTGCTATGAAAATGGCTGATTTATTGCCTAGTTCAAGCGATGAGAATTTTACTCAGGCTAGCTTTTCATCACTGGCTAATAAAATAAACGAGCTTTTAAATAAAAATAAAAGCGATATACAAGCACAAAATCAAAAAATGCTAGAAGATAGCAAGAGCTTGTTTGATGAGATTTTAAGGCAGATAAGACAAAGACTTGAAGAGCCTAAAAAAGATGAGTTAGGCTTTTATGCTTAAAATTTTTTATCAGGCTTTTTAATGAATTCTTTAGATATGCTTAGTGCTATGCTTTCATTGCAGCAAAGATTAAATGATGAGACAAACGGGCTTTCTTGGAAGGAGGGCTACACAAAGGAGGGTAAGGAAATAAGCTTTAAAAGGTGCATTTATATGGAATGTGCCGAGCTTATGAATTCCTTTGCTTGGAAGCACTGGAAAGGTATAAATGAAAAAACAGACTGGCAAAATGTCTACATAGAGTTAGTTGATATATGGCATTTTATCTTAAGCCTACTTTTAAAAGAGGAAAAAAAGGATAAGATCGCTGAAAGCATAAGCTCTGCTTTTTTATTTAAGGATTTTTGCTTAAGCGAGGAAAGAACAAGCGATACAAAAAAGCTTTTAAATGATATAGAAAGCTTGATACACAAAAGCTCTAGCCCTAGTTTTAAGGCTCTTGAGCTTTTACCTCTTTATTTTTCCCTTTGCATTAAGTGCGGACTAAATTTAAAAAGTCTTTATAAGGGCTATTTAGCAAAGAATGTGCTTAATAAATTTAGACAAGATAAGGGCTATAAAGAGGGCTTGTATGTGAAAATTTGGAAGGGCAAAGAAGATAATGAGGTTTTAAACGAGTTTTTAGCTGAGGATAAAAGCTTTGATGAGCTTTACAAAGAGCTTGAAAGAATTTATGAGGCTTTATAATGCAAATTTTAAAACTTTCTTTGAGGGATTTTTTTTCAAAACAGGGCTTAAGCTTTACTTTTTTACCCTTTATTTTAGCCTTTGTCTTTCTTGTTTTTTCCTTGGTTTTCTTTTATGATGATCTTTATGCTTATATCTACTCTTTCATAGCAAATCCAGAGCTTTCTTTTTTAGCTTGGCTTTATAGCTTTTCTTTTATGCAGGTTTTAAACAAGATCTTTGCCTTTTTGATTTCCTTGCTTTTATTTAATATCCTTGCCCTAGCCTTAGCCCTTGTTATACTTGCTTTTTTAACTCCTGCTGTGCTTAGGCTTGTGAATTCTAGGCATTATTCTTATGAAACAAAGGACGGCGTTTCTGCTTTTAAAGCCTTTTTTAGCTTAGTTTTTATTTTCTTAAAATTTGCCTTACTCTTTGTCTTAGCCTTGTTTTTTATCTTCGTGCCATTTTTAGGTATATTTTTGCTTCATTTAAGCTTTTATTATCTCTTCCATAAATCCTTACTCTTAGATCTTTCTAGCTCTATGCTAAGTAGTCAGGATTTTTCAAACTTTAATAAATCCACTCCCTTTATCTTTTATTTTAGCACCCTTTGCTTTTATTTACTTTCCTTGCTGCCTATTTTAGGGCTTTTTTTACAGGTATTTTTTCTTATATTCTTAGCTCATCTTTTATATCAAAAGGTCTTAGCTTTAAGCCCTAAAGAGTAAATTTTTCGTATTTTTTCCTGCTTTTTTCATATTGTTCTAGACTTATCTTAAAGTAAAAATCAAGCTCACTCTCATCAACTATCACAGCACCAAATCTCTTGTGAAAGGCAAGCACTTGCTTATTATCCTTTCTCACATCAAAATGGCTTTGCTTGAAATTTAAGCTATAAAAGCCAAAGTCATACACCGCTAAAACCGCCTGTATAGAGGCGTAAAAAGGAGCATTATCCTTTATGATAAAAGAACCCCAGCAAAAAGAATCCCCTCTAAAATCATAAAGCCTAACTAGTCCTAGTTTTTCTTTTGCCTTGCTTTCTATCACAAAATAATACTCTAGCTTTTTAGCCTCTCTATCTTTATAGGCTTGTAGCCATTTTATTTGCTCTTTTAAGCTTTCATTTATCTTGCTTAGGTATTTGTTTTTATTTTTATCTCTTCTAAGACTTAGGATAAATTCTGCGTCTTTTATCTCAACTACTCTTAAATTTATATCTCTAGACTTAAGCAGCATTACCTAAGTCCTTAGATATTTTTAGTTCAATCCCCCCCCCCGTTTCTTTAAGAAGCTGGGTTTTTTTGTCTATTAGGATTTGATTTGCTTTAAGATCCTTTCTTACCACCGCTCCAGCAGCTACCATGGCATTTTCTCCTATGCTTACTCCGGGCAAGATAGTAGCATTTGCTCCTATACTAGCACCTTTTTTTACTATGGTTTTTGGGAAGCTTTTATACTGCTTAGAGCGTGGGAATTTATCATTTGTAAAGCTTACATTTGGTCCTATAAAGACATCATCTTCTATCTCTACTCCATCATAAATTCTAACCCCGTTTTTTATGGTTACATTATCTCCTATCTTTACCTCATTTTCTATGAAGCAATGAGAGCAGATATTGCAGTTTTTACCTATAATAGCCTTAGGTAAGATTACGCAAAACTGCCAGATTTTAGTATCCTTTCCTATATTTGTGCTAAGCACATCTGCTAGTTTATGTATCACTAAAACTCCTTATCTCTTATAATAAATTTTAAAAAAAGAAAAGAAAAGCACGAATTTTCCAAACTTATCCTTTTGCTTTCTAAAGATACTATCAAAAAAAGAGCTTTTATAAAAGCTTAAAAGACTTTCATTTTCATCAAGATACGATCTTATAAGCCTTTTTTCCTCCTCTTTTAGCAAGTGCTTTTTTTCCTCAAATTCTTTGCTTAGATTATAAAGCTGATTATATCTTTCTTTATTTATCTTTTTTATGAGTTTTTTAGGAAGCTTTTTTTCTATGGCAAGTTTTTCAAGCTCGTAAAAAACTCTGTGTATATTAAATTTCCTAGGGCTAAGCTTTTTTGTTAGGCTAGTGCTTACTTGATGATACAAGTATGCTCCCTCTCTTGCAAAGGCTATCTTATTTGCTTCTAAAAAACAAGCCCTTACAGCATACTCATCGCCATTCATCGCACTTTCTAAAAATCTTATCTTTTTAAGCAAGCACGCCCTAAACAAAGCAAATCCAGCTATATCCCAAAACAAAGAAAGCTCAAAGGCTTCCCAAGCCTTTAAAATTCTCTCCTTAGAATTTTCCTCATTTCTTATCCCGCAAATACTTGCTATCTTAAGTCCGTCCTTTATGAAAAAAGCATCAGGTATGATTATGTCAATCCCCCCCCCCCAGTTCATTATATCTATCTACACAAGAAAGTAGGCATTTAGTCTCTAGCTCATCATCATGCCCTAAAAGAAAGATAAAATCCCCACTGCACCTATCCAAAGCGTAGTTTAAAGCCGCACTAGTGCCTTGATTTTTTTGCATTTTATAAGTTTTTATCCTCTCATCTAGCCTTTCATAGCCTTTTAAAAGCTCGTAAGTATCATCGCTAGAGCAGTCATCTACGCAGATTAATTCTAAATTTTTATACTCTTGATTTAAGACAGATTCTATACTTCTTTTTAAAAAATTTTTAGAATTATAACAAGGCATTAGTATGCTTATCTTCATTTTAAGCTCCTTAAAAAGCTAGAATACTCTCTTATATACTCGCTTTCATCGTAAAAATCACTAGCTAAAACTAGCAACTTAGCCCCGTAAGAAAAATTTTTCATCTCTCTCCACATATTTTTACCTATATAAAGTGCCTCATCTGGTCTGTTTAAAAGCAAAGTTTTGCTTTCTTTTCCATTATCTAA
>CASFHJ010000208.1 GCA_949294425.1 uncultured Campylobacter sp. | reverse complement strand
CCAAAAATTTCATCTTTTAAAGAGTTTTCTAGATTTTTTAAAATTTTTGTAGTATCAAGCTCAAAAACCTTGTGCGAATGAGTCATCTTAGCTAAAACTAACTGCAAATCCTTGACTCCAGCCGTTTTTTTCTTTTTTTCTTGTATCTTAAAAAAGGCTCCAAGCTCATCTATTAAATCTATGGCACAATCTGGCAAATGCTTATCGCTAAACACCTTCTTAGCAAGTTCAACGCTTTGAACCAAAACCTCATCATCAAATTTTACATTATGAAAGCTCTCGTATTTGCTCTTAAGACCTCTTAGTATGAGTAGGGATTCCTCTTTACTAGGCTCATCAACATCTATCTTTGCAAAACGCCTACTTAAGGGCTTATTTTTATCAAAACTATTTTTATACTCCAAAAATGTAGTAGCGCCTATACATCTTAAAGCACCGCTGCTAAGTGCTGGTTTTAAGAGATTTGACATATCCAAATGACTTTCGTTTGCAGCACCAGCTCCAACTATAGTGTGAATTTCATCTATGAAAAGTATGGAATTTGGCACAGAGCTAAGCTCTTTAACTATATCTTTTAATCTTTTTTCAAAGTCTCCTCTATACTTAGTGCCTGAAAGCAAGGAGCTTAAATCAAGGCTAAAAATCTTAGCATCTTTTAAATTTGAAGGCACCCTGCCCTCGTGTATGGCTAGGGCTAAACCCTCTACAATTGCGGTTTTTCCAACCCCTGCCTCACCTACTAAGATGGGATTATTTTTCTTTCTCCTGCTTAAAACTTGAATCATTCTATCAAGCTCAAAGCCTCGTCCTATCAAGGGATCTAGTTTTGAATTTTTAGCTAAGCTCACAAGCTCTGTTGTGAAATTTTTTAGATTTTGTGCCTCATCTTCCTTTCTTAAATCCTCTAGTTTTTTCACATCTAGCTTATGCTTGTCTAGAAGAAATTTAGAAAAGCTCCTCTCATCTTTGCTAAGACCTTCTAAAAAGTCTATGACCTTTAAATCCTCAAAATTCTTGCCAAGGGATAAAGATGATAAAATATCCTCTAAAACAGCCGAATTTATAGGCTCTACGTCCTTGTTTAAAATCTGATTTTTATGGGCTATGTGATTTTTAAGCTCATTTTCTAAAAGCTCTAATTCCCCATCAGCACAGCTTTTAAAAATATCCTCAAAATCAGAGCTAAGTTTTAAAATAGCAAAAAGCACATGCTCACAAGTTATAAATTCATGCTTATTTATAGCCGAAAAATGCTTTGCATTTATTAGAAATTTTTGTAAATTTTCTTGATACTTCATACTTCTTCCAATTCTACTTCAAGTGGAAAATCCGCCTTTATAGCAGCATTTATGACCTGTCTTTGTTTGCTAAGAGCAATTTCTTCTGTGTAAATTCCACACACAGCCCTTCCTAAGTGATGAATTTCAAGCATTATTTGACTTGCCTTTTCTATATCATAATGAAAAATATCCATAAGAATTTGCACCACAAAGTCCATGGTTGTAACATCATCATTTAAAAGCAAGACCTTAAACATCTTAGCTTCATATAAACTTAGACTTATATCCTCTTGCAAATCATTCATTTTACACCCGTGTTAAGTATCTTATGTATATCACTATTTATAACAGAAATAGGCACGGAGCCAAGATAATACTTAAGCCCTTTTTCATTTTCAGGGCGACGATAATCGCTAAGACTTTGATACTCGCCCTTATATAACATAACCTTAAATGGTAGCTGTTCCATATTTTTATAAGCTATGTCCTCTAAAATTTGAGATATTAATCTCTGATTTTTAGGGGAATTACTCAAAAAATAATATGCCCCATACTCATGAGCAAATTTTCTAATCTCATCATCGCTAACCTCCTCAAAATGATCAAGCCCAATTAAAACAAAATGTTTTGAATTTTCTTTCCAAAGATCAGTTAAAAAAGGAGCTTCCTCCTTGCAAGGTTGGCAAAATGTGCCAAAAAAATCAAAAAGAAGAACCTTATCCTCCTCTCCTTCAACTACAAAACCATTTTGGGTGCGCACTATGTTTTTACTACCTCCATGCACGTTTTCAAGGCTTATTTTTTCACCAAGTTCAAATTTTTCAAAGGCAAAATCATCATTTATAGACTCTTCAGTGGAACAAGAAATAAAAACAAAAACACAAAAAAATAATAAAATCTTTTTCATACAAATCCTTACTTATAGTTTTTTAAAGCCATTTTAGCCTCTAAATCAGATTGTTTTTTCTTTAAAAGCTCCCTTTTATCATGCAAGGTTTTACCTTTAGCTAAGGCTATGGTGGCTTTTACCTTATTTTTTTTATTAAAATACAAATCAAGAGCTACAATAGTAAGCCCTTGCTGTGAAACCTTACCAAAAAGCCTTTCTATCTCTTTTTTGTGCATTAAAAGCTTTCTAGCTGCTCTTTCTTCGTGTCTATAATAAGTATTTGTCGTGCTAAGGTAAGATATGTGAGCATTTAGCAAGAAAAGCTCTCCTTTTATAATCCTAACAAAGCTATCTTTTAAATTTGCCCTGCCCTGTCTAAGAGCTACTACCTCACTACCTTTTAAAACTATACCGGCTTCAAATTTTTCAAGTATGGCAAAGTCAAAAAAAGCCTTTTTATTTCTAGCTATAAACTTCACCTTAATACCTCAAAAACAGAACTACCGCTACCACTTAAAAAATACCCATTATCCATGAAGTAAGACATTTTAGGATACAAACTTACACAGGGGGTAAATAAATCATTTAAAAACTTATTTTCAAAAGAAAAAAGATCTCTTGTTTTAAGGCTTTCAAGAAGTTTTATATCCTTTTTTTTAGCTTCTTTTATTTTTAAATTATCAGCTTCTTTATAAACTAAGGCGGTTTCACATCTTATGTCAGGTAAATGTAGCTTAAAATCAAAGTCCTCATCATCAAATTCTTTAATAACTTCGCCAAAGCCGCTAACATTAGCGCTTTTAAAACCGCTTAAAAAAAAGGCAACATCAGCTCCTAAGCTAGTAGAAAGACTTATAAGCTCTTCTGTGCTTAGCTTTAGGTTTAATTCCTCATTCATAAGCCTTAAAAAAGTGGCACAATCACTGCTTCCTCCGCCAAGACCAGCACAAAGTGGGATATTTTTAAAAAGCTTCAAGCTATAAAGTTTAAAAAATTCTTTAAGCTCATTTTCAAAACCAAGCTTACAAAGCAAATCAAAGGCTTTTTTTATGATATTATCATCGCAAGAAAAATTACTAATTATCTCAAAGCCCTCATTTTCTTTATCCTTTGTGAGACTCACTTCATCAAAAAGCTCATCAAGCAAGATAAAACGAGAGCTTAAAAAATGATAACCCCTTTCATCAGTGCCAAGTATTTTTAAAAAGGCGTTTATCTTTGCTTTTGCTTTCATTTTTTTAATTTTTTACTCAAATCATCTAGTTTTATATCATCATTTACTATGGAGTGTAAATTATCATCTTTTATCTCATCTATAAGCTCTTTTCTAAGTATTATAGAGGTTTTTGGTGCTTTTATGGCTATTTTTGTATAGGCTTTATTTGTTTGGATTATGGTTATTTCGACATCTTCGCCTATTTTTATACTTTCATTTTCTTTTCTACTTAAAATCAACATAAGTCTATCCTATTAAGTATGTAAGTAACTTTTTCTTCATCAAGCTCAATTATACTAAAATATCTAGAAGCTCTTATGAAATATCGTCCATTTTCTTTAAATTTTAAATCTTTTTTATAAAGCTTTGTGCCATTTTCAAGCTTACTTAAATCAGATATAAAATTCTCCCTTATACAAAGATAGTCTAACACATCTAAGTCTTTTTCATTTTCAAAACTAAATTTACCCTCTTTTAATCTCTCAAGCTCTTTTAGGGTAGCATTTATGCCTAATTTTTTAGCAAAAAGTTCGCAATAAGATCTTATATAAGCACCCTCACTCACGCTAAGCCTAAGTCTTAAAAAAGGGTGTTGATACTCTAAAATTTTGCTTTCATAAATTTGCATAGTGCAAGCTTTTAAATCAAGTTTTTCATTTCTTTTGGCAAATTCATAGGCTCTTTTTCCATTTATACTTTTTTCTGAAAAGGAAGGTGGTATAAAGCTTAACTCTCCTAAAAGCTCTAATCTCACTTTTTCAAGCTTATCCATACTTAGCTCTTTTAGCTTTTCTATGCTTTGTATATTTTTATCATCTAAGCTAAGAGATTTAACACCCAGCCACATACTGCATTCATATACTTTTGGGGATTTATTTAAAAAGCGAAAAAGCTTGGTAAAAGCGCCAAAAGCTATTATTAAAGTGCCTCTTGCAAAGGGATCTAGTGTCCCTGCATAACCTGCTTTTTTTGCCTTATATCTTTTTTTAAGCTCTTGTAAATAAGCATTTGAGCTTATATCCCTTGGTTTATACGCAACAAAAAGTTTATTCATATCTTTTTTAAAACAGAGCTTAGAATATTAGATCTTGTAAAACCTGCGAAATTTATATCAAGCCTAAGTTCTTTACCCTCTTTTTTAAGCCCTACTACCCTACCTATGCCAAAAATTTTATGCTG
>CASFHJ010000207.1 GCA_949294425.1 uncultured Campylobacter sp. | reverse complement strand
AAGATTTTATAAAATAAGCCATAACCTTTATTTATAAGCTTAAGAGTTTTTTACTTAGGCTAGTGCTAAGAAAACTGGGTAAAACTGATAAAAAAGGAAATGAAATTATATAACACTAAGCTTAAAGTAAGATTAAGTGAGCTAAATTACGATTTTTTAATTAAAATTTGTTAAACTTAGACAAAATATAAGGAAAGTTTATGAAATATCTTATTATTTTTTTATTTTTAAGTTTTTTTATCTCATGCGGTAAGGACGAGCCAGAAGATAAAAATGCTTCTCTTGCTATATCAGCTAAGGAGAGTTTGGATTTTTCACTTACTTTTAATAATGGCAAGTCCCTGGCTATAAAGGCTAAAGAGGGGCTTTTAAGCTTTGAAAATGAGCAAAAGGCTACCATGTTTTTCTTTATGAGCTCTTGGTGTAAACCTTGCTTGGCTGAAATAGCGCATTTAAATGCACTTCAAGAAAAATACAAAGACGGCTTTAACGTGATAGCCTTGATGATGGACGATGATAATAATTTAGATTTAAATAACTTCATTGAAAAAAATGGGATAAAATTTTTAGTTTCATTTTCTGATATGAATTTTTTGCTTTCAAAGAGTGTTGGTGGTTTAAGCGGTATACCTACTATGGTTCTTTACAAAAGCGATGGTAGTTTTTATAAGAAATACCTAGGTATTATCCCTCAAGAGATGCTTGATATAGACGTGCAAAAGGCTATAATGTAATGCTTGATTTTTTAAAAAATACCATAGCCTCTGTGGTTAAACTTAAAAAAAGTGATAAAATTTCAAAAGAACTTTTAGAAGAAATGCTTTTAGAAGCTGATGTGAGCTATGAGATAGTAGAAGAGGTTTTGTATTATCTACCTCCAAGCGAGAATGTAAAAAAAGAGGATTTGAAAAGAATTTTGTCTGCTTATTTCATTTATGATAAAAAAGAGGAAAAAAAAGTTAAGCCCTTTGTGGAGCTTATATTAGGCGTAAATGGAGCCGGTAAGACAACTACCATAGCAAAATTAGCAAAGCTTTATAAAGATAAAAATTTATCTGTGCTTTTAGGAGCCTGTGATACCTTTAGAGCTGGTGCGATAAAACAGCTACAGCTTTGGAGCGAAAAGCTTAAGATAGATATAGTTGCAAATGAAAATTCAAAAGATCCCTCAGCCATAGCTTATGATAGCATTACCAAGGCTTTAAGTAAGGGTTATGATAGGGTTTTATTAGATAGTGCTGGTAGATTACAAAATCAAAAGAATTTAAATGCAGAGCTTGAAAAGATAGTTAGAATTTCAAATAAGGCTTTAGAAAATGCCCCGCACAGAAAAATTTTGATACTAGATGGCACTCAAGGAACTTCGGCTATAAATCAAGCAAAGGTTTTTAACGAGATAGTAAGCTTAGATGCAGTTATTATAACAAAGCTTGATGGCACTGCTAAGGGGGGTTCTTTATTTAGCATAGCAAGAGAGCTTGAGCTTCCTATACTTTATATTGGAGTGGGAGAAAAAGAAGGAGATCTTTTGGAATTTAATCCTGATACCTATATAGATAGCTTATTAACTGGGATCTTTGATAATGAGTAAAATTTTTGAAAATAATTTAAAATTCCTACAAGATCAGGACTTAAAACAAAGGATATTAAATTTAAAATCTAGTAAATATATTATAAATGGGGGGGGGGGATTTACTATCTGTAAATCTTTTTGATACAAAAGAAAAAGAGCTTTTTTACGATGATACCTTTTCATTTTATAAGGAAAGACTTGATTTTTTCAAAGGCTATGAAAAACATATTTTGCTTTATTTTTACGGCTTTGGACTTGGAATTTTTTACAGCTTACTCTTAGAGCAAAATAAAAATTTAAAGCATATAGTTGTATTTGAAGATGATTGTGAGCTTTTAAGAGCTGTCTTTTTTGAGTTAGATTTTTCACAATACCTAAGAGAAAATAAGATTATTATACTAGGTAAAAACTACGACTTTTACAAGCTCTTTTCACAAAGACCATTTTTTAGTTTTTTACTGCTTTATTATTTACACATACATAGCAAACATTATGACAAAAAGGCAGATAAAATTTTAGCCCTACAAAAGGAGCTTTCAAATACAATAAAACAGCTTAGAATTTCAAGGGGCAATGATGGTGGCGATACCTTACAAGGTATTTCAAATTTCTTAGAAAATTTAAAAGATGAGCTTTCAAATCCAAGCTTTAAAGAGCTAAAACAAAAAAGAAAAAATGCTTCAAAAACTGCTATCATAGTGTCTACAGGTCCCTCTCTTTACAAGCATTTAGCCTTGCTTAAAACTTATGAAAATAAGGCTAGTATTTTTTGCTCTGATTCTGCTTACACTATACTTTGTGAAAATAAAATTCAGTGTGATTATGTCTTGATGAGTGAAAGAAGCGAGCTTACAGCAAAGCTTTTAGAAAGAAATTTCATAGACTTTGATGAAAATATTTTATTTGTTATGATGTCTGTGGTTCACCCTCTAAGCATAGAATTTTTAAAAAAATATAAAAGAAAATTTATGATACTTCATCATAAGTGCAATTTTACAAGCAAATTTAAGCTTAAGGATTTTTGTGCTCTTTTGGTGGGAGGATCTGTTGCTCATAATGCCTTTTTGTTAGCAAAAGAGTTAGGGCATGAAAATATCATTTTTATAGGACAAGACTTAGCTTACGCAAGTAATGGAGCCTCTCATAGCAAGGGCTATATTTATAGTGAATTTTTTGAAAGTGATTTTGAAAAGCAAAAAACCTTAGCTTATGGGGCTAAGTCTCTTGTAGATACAAATGAAATGTGGCAGTATTTTAGATATGTCTTACAAGATCTTATAAAAATAGCTTTAAGTGAGAATAAAAATTTAAGGGTGATAAATGCTACGCAAGGCGGTGCTAGGATAGATTTTACAGAAGAGCTTTCGTTTAGAGATTGTGCTTTTTTATTAGATGATGAAGTAAAAAAGCCTTTTAAAAGCTTAGATGTCCTTGATGAAGGCTCAAAAACTAGGCTTTTAAAAAAGTGTCAGACAAAGATAAAAGAGCTTATAAAAAGGTGCGATGATTTCATAGCTTTTTTAGAGTTTAACATGAAAAAGATACAAGATGAGATAGATAAGCAAAATTTAAAAGAGCTTATGAGAAATCTTGAAAAACTTTTTACTAGAATAGATGAAAAGCTTAAAAAATATGATGAGCTTTATGAGCTTAGCATACCTTATTTTACGCAGCTTGAGCTAAATGTATCTAAGTTAAGTTTAGAAAAAGATAGTGAGTTAAAAATTATAGAGCAATATGTAGAGTCCATTAGCTTTTTGCTTGTAAATGCTAAATTATTAAGAGAAATACTTAGCAAAAATGTATGAGATTTTATCTTTTTTTGTATAATTGGATAAAAAATTCAAGGAAGCAAAATGAGAAAAATATCATTTTTACTACTGCTTTTTTATGCCTTAAATATTATATTTATCACAAAGCTAAGTGCTAGTGAAAATAAGGAGCTTTATATAATACATGGCTTTGGTTCTAATTCTTCTTCACATTGGTTTAAATGGCTAAAAGATGAGCTTTTAAAGGAGGATTCTAGTCTTAGTGTTAAAATTTTAGATCTTCCTGATTCCTTTAATCCAGAGCCTATAAAATGGCACAATGCCTTCAAAGAAGAGCTTAAAAACATAGGTGAAAATACTTATTTTGTAACTCATAGCTTGGGTTCTATAGCCTTGCTTGAGTATTTGTCCTCTTTAAAAGAGGATACTAAAATAGGCGGAGTCTTGCTTGTAGCAGGCTTTGCTAAACCTTTAAAACTTCTTCCAAATTTAGATCCCTTTGTTAAAAAGGATATAAATTTCAAAAAATTACAAAATATGATAAGGCTAAGAATAGTCCTATCAGCCAAAGATGATGATATAGTGCCAAGCGAGTTTAGCAAGGATTTAGCCCAAAAATTAGGGGCTAATTTTGTGCTTGTAGATGAGGGTAAGCATTTTGGTGCGAAAGAGCCTCTAAAAAAGTCTCCTATAGTACTTAAGTTAAGCAAAGAAGAGCTAGGGCTTTAAAAGTGCAAGTTTTTGAAATTTCTTTGGAAAATTTAAGATTTAAAAGCATAATAGGAATTTTAGACTTTGAAAGACAAAAGGAACAAGATCTTAGAATAGATGCTAAATTTAGCTATGAATTTAGGGGTGATTTTCTTGATTATCGCTTGTTAAAAGATCTTATCTTATCTGCCTTTAAACAAAATTTTGACACCTTAGAAAATGCCTTGCTTTATTTAAAACAAGCCATACAAAAGGAATTTAAAAATATAAATAAATTTGAAATAAAGCTAACAAAGCTTGAAATTTTTAAAGATTGTTTAGTAAGCCTTAAGATAGATTGTGAAAGATAAGATGCAAAGCATAATAATACTTGGAAAGCCAAACGTAGGAAAATCAAGCCTTTTTAATAGAATGGCAAGAAAAAAAATAGCCATAACAAGTGATATAAGCGGAACCACAAGAGATATAAACAAGGTTCAAATAGACATAAATGGTAAAAAGCTCATTTTAAAAGATAGTGGCGGATTAGATGAGAGTAATGATTTTTTTAAAAATATAAAAGATAATAGCCTAAAAATGGCTAAAAATAGTGATTTAATACTTTATGTAGTAGATGGTAAAAATCCCCCAAATGATGAGGATAAAAGGCTTATTTATTCATTAAAAAAGCTAAATAAACCCCTAGCCTTACTCATAAACAAGATAGATAATAAAAAAGAAGAGCAAAGAGCCTTTGACTTTGTAAGCTTTGGAATAAAGGAGATATTTTTTGTATCAGTTACTCATAACGTGGGCTTTGATGAGCTTTATGCTTGGCTTGATAAATTTTTAGAGCTTGATACTTTTAAAAGCGATGAAGATGAGAGTTTGGAGGATTTTTTAGAAAATTTTAGTGATGAAGATGGTGAGCTAAAATTTAAGCATATAGATGAAAATCACATAAAAGTTGGAATTTTAGGTAGGGTAAACGTAGGAAAATCAAGCCTTTTAAATGCTTTTTTAAAAGAGCAAAGAAGTGTGGTTAGCGATGTAGCTGGAACTACCATAGATCCAGTGAATGAAAGCCTTTTGTATAA
>CASFHJ010000206.1 GCA_949294425.1 uncultured Campylobacter sp. | reverse complement strand
GGTTTTGTTCTAGCTTTTGTCTTGGTTTTTCTATCTGCTCTTTTAGCTTATTTGCCTTATTTATGCTTCTTTGTTTGTCCTTTAAATCCGTAAAATTTAAGGCATTTTTTGCCTCTTTTATAGCCTCGTAATACTGAAATTCAAGCTTTTGTCTAAGGTTTTTTAGCTCAAATTCAGCCCTTTGCTCTTTTTCTTTGAGTCTTTCTAAGAGCTTGTCTAATTTTTCCTCCTTATTTTTCACCTTGTTAAGACTTGTTTTTAGCTCTAGTTCTAAATTTATATTTTTAGAAATCATATTTTCTAAGTCCTCTTTGTCCTCCCCGTATAGCTCTTTTGCCTCCTTTATTAGACCCGGTTTTATGCCGTATCTTAGGGCTGTTTCAAAGGCGTAAGATTTGCCTATGGTTCCTTTTAAAAATTCATAGCTAGGTCTTGAGTTTTTCTCATCATATAAGGCTGCTAAAAGCTCTATCTCATCGTTTTTAGCTAAGAGTAGGGCTAATTTTTTGTGGTGTGTTGTTATGATAATCTTTTTTTTCTCCTTTATAAGATCTGATATAAGCACCTTATAAAGACAGGCAGCCTCATTTGCATCAGTTCCAAGCTCTATCTCATCTATGCCTAAAAGTAGCTCTTTTTTCTCATAAAGTTTTGAAAATTCAAGCATACGACCCGCAAAGGTTGAAATATCATTTTTTACATTTTGCGGATCTTCTATAATGCTTACAAAGTCTTTAAAAGAGCCTATCTTACTCTTGCTTGAGTTTATAGGCATTGGTAGCAGGTATTTTGCCAAAAAACAAGCAGACATTATGCCTTTTAAAAGCATGGACTTGCCACCAGCATTTACCCCTGTTATGAGTAGAGCTTGTTTTTTAAAGTCTAAGCTAACTTTTTTTGCATTTTTTATCATTGGGTGTGAAAAGTCTTTTAAAATAATATCCTTTGACTTATCGCAAAGCACGAATTCATAGTCTTTTTTTCTAGCTAAAAGCACTCTAGCACTATAAGAATCAAAAATATCAAAGGCTTTGTTTATGAATTTTAAAAAGGCTAAATTTTTATGGAAAATATTTGAAATTTTTTTAGCATACTCGTAGTAAATTTCTTCTTTTTTTGCCCTTAGATCTTGCTTTAAAGAAAGTATTTTTTCAACAGAGCTAGGGCTCACATAAAAGCCTCCAGAGCTTGAACGTGCCAAAATTTTACATTCTAAAATTTTTGAAAAACCACCTCTTAAAAGCAAAGCTTCTTCATCGTTTATAAGATGAATTTGCTTATCCATAAGATAGCTTGTTAGAGATTTTGAGTGCAAAAGTCTTGAAAATTCAAGTCTTATTTCCTCGTCCTTTAAGGCTAGTGATTTATTTAAATTTTGCAATCTTTCATCAAGCTCATCTTTTATCTTTCCTTCCTTATCAAAATACTCACAAAGCTCTATTAACTCATCTTTTATGTTTATTTTATCTAGCCATTCTTTTAAAAATTTTTCAAAATTTAGGCTTTTGAGATATAAAAAATATTTAAAAATTTTTATAAATTCAAAGGCTTGTTCTAGGTGTAAAATTCCTTCTTTGCTTAAATGCACTAATTCTTTATCTAAATTTTTTATCTCTTTTGGAGCTGTAAATTCTACATTTTCAAGCTCTTTTATGTGTTTAAAATGAAGATTATAATCACCCTCTAAAAAGAGTTTTTTATCTCTTGCTAAAAGCCCTTTAAACTCATCTATATAAGGGCTTAAATCAAGCTTTTGAAGCAAATCCTTCATCTATCTTAGCTTCTTACTTATATCACCAGCACCAAAGCCTATTATAAGTCCCTCATCAAAGACTCGTCCATTATCTGCTACTAGGTATCTTCCCTCTCTTTTTATATCATTTATAAAAAGAGCTTTTTTAAAATGTTCTTTTAAATTTATGCTTACTTCTTTTTCACCAGCCGCATAAACTGGTAGGATTATTAGCTCATCAACAGCTTCAAAAACTTCCTTAAATTCTTTTAAATTTGCAAGCAAACGGCTGTATCTGTGGGGCTCAAAGATGGCACTTACTTTTTTATACCCAAGTAATCTTGCATACTCAAAGGCTGCTTTTAAGGTAGCTTTTATCTCGGTTGGATGATGTCCGTAATCATCTATGATAGCTAAATTTTCATTTGCTTCTAGGATATCAAATCTTTTTTTTATGCCCATATAGCTTTGTAAATTTGCCTTTATTTCATCTATGCTTTTGTATTTTTGAGCCGCAAGTATGGCTAAGGAAGCATCTAAGGCTAGGTGGTATCCTATGCCAAGTATACGAAATTCTCCATAATCTTTTAGCTTAAAGCTTGTGTAAGCCTTATAGTCTTTTATGATGGTTTTACACTCTTTTATATCCTTGCTTGGATATAGTTTTATACATTCTAGATCCAAATTAGCTAGATACTCATCTTCTGCATTAATAACCCTTATCTTAGCCTTTTTTAAAAAATCATAATAAGCATTTTGTAGGTTTTTTAAGTCATTGTCATAATGCTCTAAATGCTCTGCTTCAGTGTTTGTAACTATGGCTAGGTAAGGGTTTGAATTTAAAAAAGAACTATCGCTTTCATCAGCTTCAAATACTATCTTATCATTTATTTTATGTATCATATTTGAGCCTAAATTTTTTAAAATAGCTCCTATTATAACAGAGCTTTCATCTAGCAATGAGGCTAGTATGCTTGAAGTAGTGCTATTTCCATGTGCTCCAGCCACTGCTAATACCTTTTTATCCTCTAAGATCATAGGCAGGGCTTCTTTTCTTGATAGGCATTTAATGCCTAGCTTTTTTGCTTCTTTAAATTCCACATTTTCTTCTTTTATGGCAGCTGAATATATAACAAGATCTTTATCTATGATATTTTCTGCCCTATGTGGTATGAAAACATTTATTCCTTGCTTTTGAAGCTCTCTTGTGTTTTTGCTTTCTTTTAAATCAGAACCACTTATCTCAAAGCCCTTTTCTTTCATAAATCTAGCAAGGGCTGAAATTCCTATGCCTCCAATACCTATAAAATGTATCTTTTTCAAAGTCTAGCCTCTTTCATATTTTTTAGCTATAAGCTCGAATTTCCAAAGCTTTCTAGCCTCATTTGCTTTATTTGCCTCTATTATTAGCACCTCTTCCTTGTCTTTTAAGCACTCGCTAAGCTCTCCAAAAGCATTTATATAAAGAGTGTTTCCATAAAAATGCCAATTATTATCATTTTTAAGCCTTCCTATGCGATTTACCCTAAGCACAGCACAAGAATTTAAAAAAGCCCTGCTCTTAAGCATTTCAAGCCATCTTTGTTCACTATTAAAGGTAGAAGCTGTGGGTAGTATTAAAAGATCTATTTTTTTGGCTCTAATTTCCTGCCAAAAAAAGTCAAAATGCACTTCAAAACCAAAGCACAAGGCACATTTTATGTCCTTATATTTAAAGCTAAATAGCTTTAGTTTTTTGCAGGAATTTTTAAAAAATCTTTCCTCGTTCCAGTGAGAATATGGCATTAAAATTTGTTGCTCATAACTTTTTATACTATCTTTTGAAATTTTTAAGCAAAGCTTTTTAAAGCCGTCTTTTTCGACACTTATAAAGGGTGCTAGTATTTCAAGCTCGTATTTTTTAGCAAATTTTATAAGACTTTGTTTTTTTACCTCGCTTTGCTCTTTTATCATATTTTTTGGCATGTTTAAAAGCTCTGTAAAAAAGCTATTTATTACGTATTCTCCAAGCACTACTAAATCAGCTCCATTATCCTTTGAAGCCTTTATGTAATAATCCAGCCTAGATTCACTAAGAGCTAAGGTAGGAAGCTGTAGGGCAGCTATCTTACTCATCTATTTTTTCCACTTCTAACTTTGCATTATCTAGAATC
>CASFHJ010000205.1 GCA_949294425.1 uncultured Campylobacter sp. | reverse complement strand
AAAATGCTTTAGTAAAAGCTCCTCTTCGCCCTCGTGAGTGCTTGCAAAAAGTATTATTTTTTTATTTATTTTTGTATATATCTTGTTTGGCTTAGAAAGCAAAGCTGCTTTGATATTAAAATGTTCTATAACATTTTTAGCCCCAAGTTCTTCAAGTCTTTTTTTATCTTTATTACTTTGAGCAAAAACCTCGTCTATGTAAGAAAAAATTTTCTTATAAAAAAAGGCAAATCTCTTATATTTATGAAAGGACTTATCAGAAAGCCTTGCATTGATTAAAATCACTCTTGCTCCTCTTAGTTTTGCCATAAAAACAAGCATTAGCCAGAGTTCAGCCTCAAATAACACTAGGACCTTACAGGGTTTAAACCAAAACACAAGTAAAGTTTCAAAGGCTAAAAAAGATACCTTATCGCAAAAGCTTTTTGCTTCTAAGTAGCCTGTTTGGGTGATGCAAGTTATTCTTTTATCATCAAATTCTAAGCTAAGATCCTTTATGCTTCTTGCCTCACCAAAGGAGCAGACATGAAAATGAAGTTTGGCTTTTTTTAAGGGATTTTTATATAAAAAAAACCTAGCCTTTATGCTTTTTTTATATTTTTCCTTTGTAAAGGATAAGACAAGCAAAAAGGGTAGTGCTAGTATATATGCTATGCTAAGTAAGATATAGTATAAAAATACTATCAATTCACACTTTCGGCAAGTTTTTCTTCTTTATTTTTTTCTTCTACTTCTTTGTATAAAATTCTACCGCAATGAGGGCAGGTTACTATCTCTGTGCTTTTTATAACTGCTAGATAGGTTTTATCATAAATTCTCATAAAACAACCATAACAAGCTTGTTTTTTAACAGGCACAACGGCTGTATTTTTAGCCCATTTACGAATTTTTTCATAAAAACCTAATACCTTGTGATTTATCTTTTCTACTAACTTTGATTTTTTATCAAGGACTAAGGCTCTGTTTTTATCAAGCTCACTCATCTTAAGCTCTACATCAGCACTAATATCTTTTAAAATTCCCTCCTCTTTTTCCTTGCTAAGGATTAATTCTTGCTTTGTCTTTTCCTTAGCCTTTAGTAGACGATCAAGCTTTTCTATCTCTTCATTAGCAACCTCTAGCTGCTCTTTTAGTATATCTTCTTCTATTTGTAGGGCATTTGCTTCTTTTGTAGTCTTAACAGAACTAGTCTTTTTAGAAAGATCATCTAGCCTTTCTTTAAACTGCTTTATGTGTAAGTTGTTTTGCGTTTCTTCCTTTTTTATATCCGCAATCTCCTCATCGCATTTATTTATTTCTTTTTGGAATTTATCTATCTTTACCTGACTATCTTTTAAATTTTTATTTATTTCCTCTATCTTTGGTGCGAAGCTGTCTATTTCCTTATCTATTTCTGCTAATTCTACTAGTTGTGTTAGGTATTTGTTCATAATATTTCCTTTTTTAAGAAAGTGTAAATGGATTTTTTGAATTTGTAATTATAACCTCTAATGGCAAATTTTGCAAAGAATTTGCTAGGGATTTTGAAAAACACTCCTCGCTTTCAAAATGTCCTATATCAATTAGGCTTAATTTATTGCTAAGTGCTTCTAGGGCTTGATGATATTTAAAATCACCGCTTAAAAAACAATCTGCATTAACAAAGGGTATAAGATCTCCTCCACTGCCCGTGCAAATGGCTATGCGAGATATTTTTTCTTTTCCGCAAAAAGACGTTTTAAGTAGCTTTAAATTTAGCTTTTGCTTAAGAAGTTCTAGCAGGCAGGAAAAGGAGCTATCTAGATCAACATATATTAAAAATCCCTCTTGTTTGTAATTCTTAAAGCCAAGAATTTCTTCCGTAAAATAGGCATTTAAGTGAGATTTATCATAATTTGTATGCAAAGATATTAAGGAAATATTTTTTTTCATCATAGTTTTAATGAAAGCCTTTGGATAAAGATTATTTGCTAGATCTTTTAAGGGCTTAAATATCAAAGGGTGATGAGTGATTAGCAGTGAGTTTTCACTACAAGTTTCAAGCAGGACTTCATCTATGTCAAGGCTTAAAAAAACTTTTGAAATTTCATTATCAAAATCACCCAATAAAAGTCCGCTATTATCCCATTTTTCTTGGCTTTCAAAGGGGCTTATACTATCTAAAAATTTGTATATCTTTTCAAGCTTCATTTAAATTTTCTTTATAAGTTAATGCACAAGCCTTTGAAAGCTCTCTAATTTTTAACATGTATTCCTGCCTTTTTGTGCTTGAAATAGCACCTCTTGCATCAAGTAGATTAAAAATATGCGCTGCTTGCATACAATAATCATAAGCCGGTAAGGAGAGTTTGTTTTCAAGTATCTTTTTACACTCCTTATAAGCATTTGTGAAATTTTCATCTAAAAGCTCTACGCTACTTAGCTCAAAATTATACTTGCTATGCTCAAATTCCCCTTGTTTATGCACA
>CASFHJ010000204.1 GCA_949294425.1 uncultured Campylobacter sp. | reverse complement strand
CATCTAAGTTTTGTAAATTTGTTTGATGAAACAAGGCTTTTAATTTTGCATTTTCCTCCAAAAATTTACCAAGCAAAACAAAGCTTACTATCATACTTGCTTCAGCAAAATAAAGATGAGAATCAAAATAATTCAAAAAAGAAAGCACAGAATAAAAAAAAGCCGAAATAAGCCCCAAAGATACCAAAGCATTCATATCTAAGGATTTATGTTTAAGTGCCTTTATAGCATTTATAAAAAAGCTTTTGCCGCAGTAAAAAATGCCTATAAGTCCAAGTGCAAGTTGGATAAAATTTGATAGCTCACCTTGCAAGTGCATATTAAAAAGCATACAAGAAATACTTATAAAAATACTGGCAAAAAGAGTGTATTTAAGCCTTTTAAGCTCTTTTACTTTAAAATCTTTTATATCTTCATCATCTTTTAAGACCTCAAAACCAAGAGAGCTTATCTTTTTTACTATCTTATCTTTAAGATCCTCTTTTTCTACCAAAAAAACGGCACTAGAATTCACAAAAGATACGGAGGCATCGCTGACGCCATCTATTTTTTTGCAAATTTTTTCTATGGAGGACGAGCAGTTAACACAGCTCATCTTTCCTATCTTAAGCCTTAACTCTTTCATTTATAGCACTTTTAAAACAGGGAAATTTAAATCACTTAAAAGCTCTTTTAAATCCTCTATCTTATCATCAGAAATATCAATACTAAGTATGGCTGGTTTTTTCTCAAAATCTAGCTCAAATTTTCCAAAGCTAGATCCTAAAGAATTTTTAATCAAATTCGCACAATTTATACAATTTACATTATCTAATTCAAATTTTCTCATAGATCATATCCTGCTTTTTTAGATGATTATATCAAAAAAAAAAAAAAACAATATCTTTTTTTATAAATTTAGTAAGATTACAGCTATTATTACTACCACTATGCCAAGTATGCCTATTAAATTTAATTTTTCCTTAAAAAATATATATCCACCAAGGCAGGTTCCTATAATGCCAAAGGCACCCCAAGTAGAGTAAGCCACGCTAAGAGGGACGTATTCTAAACTAAAATAAAGAAGCACAAAGGCTAAGATAGCAAAAATAACGGAGGCTAAACCCCAAAGATAGTGTTTAAAGCCGTCTGATTTTTTCAAGAACAAATTAGCTATTATATCAAGTAAGGCGGAAAAAATTATGATAAATAAATACATCAGTGCTTTGCCTCGCCTAAATTTATCATTATTATACCTATGAAAGCCAAAATAAGCCCAAAAATTTGCGTTGGGCTAAGCCTTTCACCAAAGATAAAAAAAGCAACAAGTATGATTAAAACTGCACCCAAAAGCTCCCAAACTGCATAGGCTATGCCAACTTGAATTTTAACTATAGCCTTTCCCATAAAATAATAAGAAAGAGCTATGAAAATACTCATCATAGAAAGTGCGTAAAAGATATTTTCTTGCTTTAAAAAACTAGTGCCAATAACCTCTGCCACTATAGCTAATATAAGAAAAAACCAAGCAACTAAACTAGCTCTACTGAGTGCTTTCATTATCAACCTCTTTTTTAAAGAGGGATTCTAGCTAAAAACATTTTAAAAACAATTTAATTCTTTATGCTAAAATGCTGCAAAAACTTACAAAAGGCTAATATGAATTTTGATATTATCGTAGTTGGTGCAGGACATGCAGGACTTGAGGCAAGTGCTGTTTGTGCTAAAATGGGTAAAAAAACACTTCTTTTAACAACTCTTATAGAGCAAATAGCAGCTGCTTCTTGCAACCCCGCAATAGGAGGCTTAGCAAAGGGGCATTTAGTAAAAGAAATAGATGCCATGGGTGCTTTGATGGGACAAATAACTGATTTAGCAGGAATTCAATTTAGAAGGCTAAATGAAAGCAAGGGCGCTGCTGTGCGTGGAAGTAGAGCCCAAATAGACATGGATATGTATAAAATTTACGCTAGAAATAAACTTTTTGAGCTAGAAAATTTAGAAATCTCCCAAGAACAAGTCCTAAGCTTGATACTAAAAAATGATGAAGTTTTAGGGCTTAAAACAAATTTAAATAATACTTATTTTGCTAAAAAAATCATACTTACAACAGGAACCTTTCTAAGCGGATTAATACACGTAGGAGAGCAAAAAATAAAGGCTGGAAGAGTAGGAGAATTAGCCTCTTACGAGCTTTCAACTTCTCTTAGCGAACTTGGCTTTAAGCTTGGTAGATTAAAAACAGGAACCTGTCCAAGAGTAGATGCAAAAAGTATAAATTTCAAAGAGCTTGAAATTCAGCACGGAGACGAAGATCCAAAGCCTTTTTCTTTTAGAACTAAGAATTTCAAAGTAAGGCAGCTACCTTGCTACATAGCAAGAACAAATGAAAAAACGCACGATATAATAAGAGCAAATTTCAAAAGAGCCCCGCTTTTTACCGGACAAATAGAACGAATCGGACCTAGATATTGCCCTTCCATAGAGGATAAGATAAATAGATTTGCTGATAAAAGCTCTCATCATCTCTTCATAGAACCTCAAACAAAAGATGCTACAGAATACTACATAAACGGCTTTTCAACCTCCTTGCCTTATGAGGTGCAAAAAGAAATGTTGCAAAGTATAAGGGGCTTTGAAAATGCTAAAATAACTCGTTTTGGATATGCTATAGAATATGATTATATAAATCCTACCGAGCTTAAGCATAGCTTAGAGACAAAAAAAATAAAAAATCTTTACTGCGCAGGACAGATAAATGGAACCACAGGCTATGAAGAAGCTGCTGCACAGGGCTTTATGGCTGGGATAAATGCTGTTTTGGCTTGTGATGAAAAAGAAAACTTTGTTTTAAGAAGAGATGAGGCTTATGTTGGTGTTTTAATAGATGATTTGGTTACAAAAGGCACGAAAGAACCTTATAGAATGTTTACCTCAAGAGCTGAGTATCGTCTACTTTTAAGGGAAGAAAATGCTATATTAAGACTAGCAGAATATGGATACAAATATAAGCTAATAAGCGATGATGAAATTTCTCAAATAAGAAGCTCAAAAGATAATATAAACAAGGCTTTAAACTATCTTTTAAATACAGAATTTAAGCCCAACAAGCAAAATAATGAATTTCTAGAAAGTATAAATGAGGAAAAAATAAGTTCTGTAGTCTCTTTACAAAAGATAGTGGCTAGAGCCTCCTTTAACACGGCTAAGCTTAAAGAACTTGTAAATGAGTTTAAAGATTTAGACGAGTATAGTTTAAATGAAATTTTAAACGAGGCTAAATATCATCACTACATAGCCATGCAAAAAGAACAGATTGAAAAAATGAAGTCCTTAAGCGAACTAAAAATACCTCAAAATTTTGATTTTAGAAACATAAGCGGACTTAGTAATGAAGTGGTTGAAAAGCTAGAAAAGAACTCTCCAAAAACCCTTTATGCCGCAAGCATGATAAGCGGCATAACACCTGCTGCGCTTGATATACTTCAAATACACATAAAACTAAGGTCTAAAAATGTTACAACTTAAACACTACAAGATAAAATCCTGCGATGATATAGAGCTTGGGATAAAAAGGGAAAATTTACTAAATTTTAGCCTTAGTTTTAATGATGAAAAAGAAATAGAAGCTATTTTGTTTATAATACCCGGACTTGGAGAGGACAATAACGCCATATATCAAAATAAACTAGCCCTACACTGCGTGCAAAACTACCCAGTAGCTGTTTGTTCTGTGGCGTATCACTGCATGGCTAATCGCCCTCAACTTGGCTGTGAGATGGGTTTTGATGATATGGATGAATTTATACTTAATGAGCTTTGTAAAAATTTAAACTTAAAGATACCAAAGAAATTTTTACCCTTACAAAAAATGAGAAATGATAAATTAATCGAATTTACAAGCTATCTAAGCCAAAAAATACAAAAAAAGAAGGAAAAACTTGAACTCACAGATTCTTATATCATGAATATAAGCTCCACATTTTTTCCCACAAATAACGAATATAACAACTTTGGTCTTATGAGTGCCATGGATATAGTAAACGCACTGCTTCATATAAAAAAGAATCCGCCTTTTAAAATAGCATACGGGGGGGGGATTTAAAAAATTTAAAATACATTTTTTTGGGTAGTTCTCACGGAGGATACATAGCTCATCTAGTGGCTAAAATTTCGCCGTGGAATGTGGATTTTGTGATTGATAACTCATCTTATGTAAAACTTCCTTGGCGTCTTATAGGGTTTGGAAAAGAAATTGATTATATAAAATATCCTAGCACCAAACTTACTTTAAATGAAAATATATGCTTATGTATATGTGATAAGACATTTTGGACTACAAATAAATTTTCTAAAAATTATTT
>CASFHJ010000203.1 GCA_949294425.1 uncultured Campylobacter sp. | reverse complement strand
TGGATTTTTTAAAACATATCTGTTAAATTCATCTTTATAAAAGAGCTCTTTATTGTAGTGTTTTTCTACGATAGACCAAAATTTAGACTTTGAAATACCCAAAAAATTACAAAAATCTTCCACGCATCTTTCATCAAGCATGGCATCTCTTTCATTTACTATTTTCACAGCATCAGCCCTGCTTAAAAGCCCGTATCTAACAAAACGTGAGGCATAATCACTAGCCATGGCATGTCCAAATTTTGGATACTTCATCCAAGCATGAACTATGTAAGCTACGCTATCTATTTGATCAAAATTCTCCGCACAATGCCTTCTTTGCCACTCAGAGCTTAGGTCAGTAAAGCCCCTTCTTTTTGCAAGTATGTAGTTTGAGTAAGAATTCCATTTTATAAAATAGCTAAGATATATAGGTTCAAGCTTACTTATATCATCTTTGTTTGGATTAAAGAAAAGCTGTAAATCTCTTTGCTCTACCTCCTCGTTTAAGAATTCGTCTAAATTTAAATCACTTGCAACTCCGTTTAAAAATATATCCTTAGCGCAGTATTTTTCCTCATCATCGCTTCCGCCGTATTCATAACTTACATTTTCTCCATAAACAAGTAAGGGGGTATTAAATTTAAGAGCCATGGCAAAGGGGTAAGAATAAATCAGCCTATCTATAAACCAAGTTGGTTTGCCGTATTTTTCAAAACTTTTTAGCATAACGGCTTTTTGTGTTTTTATATCAGGTTTTAGGCTTATTATATGGCACTTAAACTCACTTGATAGATTTTGTAAATTTTTCTTTCCAGCCTCTGTCATAGTGAAATTATCCTCAACGCTAAAAAGTATGGGATTCATACCAAGTTTTTCTTTCATTATATAAACTTGAAAATGAGAATCCTTGCCCCCACTTACAGCTATGGCACAGTCATAATCAAATTTGCCATTTCTATGCCTGTGTTTATCACATAGAGCTTCAAGCTCCTTAAACCTAGCCTCGTAGTCAACTTTTTCTTTTTTTGCATGATTTATACAAGCAGAGCAAAGAACTCTGCCATCATCGCTTTGTATAAATTTTATACCCGGGCGAGTATTTGGCATAACGCAGTTTTGGCAATATTTTAAATCCCCCCCCCCGTTGCTTTTATCCATTATGTATCCTTTTTGTGTTTTTTTTATTTTAGCTTAAAAAGTCTTAATTTTTGCAATATATTAAAATAAAATAAAGCTTTAAAAGCTATAATTAAATTCTTTTAAATTTTTGCTTTTGTGGTTTAAGTAGGGATACGCAAGCCGAACTACCGCTTTTAGCTTAAGTTTATAAGTTTATTTTAAGGAGATTATCATGAAGAAGGTTTTGTTTTTAAGCTTTGCTCTTGCTAGCCTTGCTTTGGCAAATACTGGTGCAGATGCTGCTGTTATGAATGGCTGGATAAAGGCTTTCTCTGTTTTAGCTGCTGGTTTAGGGCTTGGTGTGGCAGCTCTTGGTGGAGCTATAGGTATGGGTAATACTGCTGCAGCTACCATAGCTGGAACAGCTAGAAATCCTGGTCTTGGTGGAAAGCTTATGACTACTATGTTTATTGCCTTAGCTATGATAGAGGCTCAAGTTATTTATGCCTTGGTTATAGCTCTTATAGTGCTTTATGCAAATCCATTTGGACCATTTTAATTTTTACCCCTATTTATAGGGGTTTTGCGGTTATGGTGGAATTGGTAGACACGCTATCTTGAGGGGGTAGTGCGCCTCGCGCGTGCGAGTTCAAGTCTCGCTAACCGCACCATTTTTAATTTTTACTTTAGGATTTTTCATGAGAGAAAAGACCATTTTTGAACTCATAGTAGAGGGTAAAATTCCTTGCACTAAGGTTTTAGAAAGTGAGGATTTTTTAGCATTTAATGATATAAATCCAAAGGCTAAAATTCATATACTAATCATACCTAAAAAGCATTTTAAAGATTTTCAAGAATTTGAACCAGAGCTTATGAAAAAGATGACTTCTTTTATACAAGAAGTAGCTATTTTAGTGGGTGCTGATAAGGCTGGATACAAGCTTTTGACTCGTTGTGGTGCAAGTGCTGGACAAGAGGTTTTTCATTTGCATTTTCATCTTATGTCTGGTTTTTGATCTCATTTAATAAAATTTCATTTTATATTAAAATTCTAAGCCTTTTCACAGGCTTATGTATGTTAGAAATGCTGCTACTATAAAGCCTAGTATTAGGCTTAAAATTTGTGGCTTTCTATCTTTTTTTATGGCTATTAAGCTTAGCTGAAAAATAAAGCAAAAGAAGCACTATAGCAAAACTTAGACTAAGCACTGAAAAATACCACTTAGCCTTGTCCTTATGTAGCATTATTATATCTCCTAAAA
>CASFHJ010000202.1 GCA_949294425.1 uncultured Campylobacter sp. | reverse complement strand
ATTTTCATCTACAAAATCATGAGTTAAGATATCATTAGAATGAAGGTCTTTGCCATTTATGTTTATCAGGCTTTTTTCCTTATCTAGCACGAAGTTAAGATCCATAACAAAAGAGCCGTCTTTTTCTACGAAGTATCTATCAAAATTTAATATAGCAAAGATAGGATTTATCTCGCTTAATCTTTTATCTAAAATTACATTTAGCTTTGCCTCGCTTTTTTCCTCATCAAAAAGGGCAGAACCCTTTGTCAAAAGCTCTGAGCCATATATATTAAAGCTTAGATTATTAAGCAAGATATTTGGCTTAGTTTTTACAAAATCAGCAAAGAAGTAATCATAGCCCGTATCATTTGCTAACTTTATAAGCCAATCTTGAGAAATAGCTTTAAAATCAGCATCTAAATTTAAATTCTTTATACTTTGTCCGGAACTTAAAAGCTCTTTAATGTCTAACTTAAGTTTGGAATTTGACAAAGTCTCATCTGCATCTACATCAAAACTTAAATTCATATCAGAAAGCTCTAGCTCTGTGAAACCCTCTCTAAACTTGCTACTTTCTAGGCTGAGACTTTGGATAGTGCTATAAAGTATGCTAGAATTTAAATCATAATGCCTAGCTAAAGATATAGGGCTTTTTAACTCATCTGTTATTTTTAGATTTTTTAAGTTAAAAAATGAGCTCTTAGAAGAAAATTCAAAAAAGGCAAGATTAAACTCACTTCCTTCATAATTAAAATTTTCATCTATGTTCTTTAGTATGAGATATAAATCCTTACTTACTAGCCTATCATTGTTTTCGCTTATGTTAATATCATAAACTTGCACTTTTAAATCTCCCTTTATCTTAGATGACAAAGAAAAAGCAAGAGAGGATCTTAACAAATCATCTTGCTTAAATTTTTCATTTTTAAAAGGATTTTTAAGTATGGCTATAATATTTTCATTTGCAAAAATATTATTTTTAAAATTTAAACTTATGTTGTAATCCCTAGAGGATAAAAAAGCAAGTATAGCCCCTACCTTATAGTCATAAGAATTATACTTTATAAGATCTTGTTTTATATTTTCTTCATTTAATTTTAAAAGTAAAGAAGCCTTAGAATCAAAAAAACCTTTTTCAAAATTTGAATTTTCTATGGTGTAATACGGGCTTTTATACTTTGTAAAGCTATCATATATCTTAGCACTAGCATTTGACATAAGATAAACCTGTGCAAAATACCCAAGCAAAAGCAAAACAAGTATAGCAATAATACCTTTTTTCATGATTTATCCTCTTTAATTTTTAAGCTATTATATTAAATAATCTTTAAAAAAGAATTTAAAAATTTAGGCTTTAAAAAATAAAAATATTTAAAAAAAATGTTTATACTAGCAAGAATTTAAAAAGGGTGCTTAAATGTTTAATATAGTCTTAGTAAATCCTCGCATAGCCCAAAATACAGGCAGTATAGGACGTATGTGCTATAACGCTGGTTTTAAACTACATATAATAAAGCCTATTGTTTTTGATTTAGATGAAAAAAGAGTTAGAAGGGCTGGACTTGATTATTGGCAGAAGTTAAAACCGGTAATATGGCAAAGCTTGGACTTATTTTTAGAAGAAAATTTAAGATATAAAGATAGGTTCTTTTTTGCTAGCACAAAGGGAGAAAGGGCTTATTTTGACTTTGAATTTAAGGTAAATGATTTTTTATTTTTTGGCAGTGAGAGCTTTGGTTTGCCACCTGAGCTTATGGCTTTAAATAAAGAAAATATCATAAAAATACCTATGAAAGCTTATGGTAGAAGCTTAAATTTAGCAACCAGTGTAGGTATAATATCTTACGAGGCTTTGAGGCAAAACTATGCTTTTTTTAGCCTTGAAAATTTGATTTAAAACTAGGGGAAAATTATGCTTATGAATATTTTTGATTTTTTAATGAGCTTGGCTTTTGTTGTGTTTATGTGCTTTTTAGTCATAGGTTTTACAAGACAAGCCGCACAAAAATCAGAAGCCAAAAGACAAAAGAAAGAGAAAAGAGACAAAAAAGACTAAGTATGCTAGTGAGGGCTTATTTACTTTCATTAACCAAAGTGCTATACAATTCTTACCGGCTAGAAAGATGCTGTCAGCCCCCTATTTTTTACTCCTTTTTTAGATTTTGTTGAAATTTTTTCTTGGGGGCTGACTTTTATTCTTTAAAACCTCTAATATTATTTTTTATATCCCTTAGTTTTTTTATGTATTTGTTTATGCTTTTTTCATAGGGTGGAATTTTAAATTCCGCGCCTTTAGCCACCTTTTTATAAGAACTTTTAAAAAGTTTTTCAATTAGCTTTAAGGATTTTAAATTTAAGCTATTTTTTCCTAGCTTATAAGTTTTTAAAAGCTTTTTATACTCTTTTTTGTCTATGTAGTGCTTAAGATTTTTATATCTTTTTCCTATAGAAAAGTCAAAATAAAAGCAAAGATCTTGCTTTCTAGCGTAAGGCAAGGCTGCCTTCCAAGTAAGCATATCACAAAGAACCTCTCTCATAGAAGATATGTAAAAAATAAAGGATAAATCATCTTTTCTAAAAAAATGCCGGTAAGCATAGCCTTTTAAATGATAAAATTCATTTAAAACATCGCAAAAGCTCCTTTGACTAAGCTTTTTTATGTAAAAATCCTCTGCACTTGCCTTATG
>CASFHJ010000201.1 GCA_949294425.1 uncultured Campylobacter sp. | reverse complement strand
ATCTTGAAAAGATGATCAAGGATTTGCCAGAACTTTTTGTAATAGATGAGTCAAAGATAAAAAGCGATGATAAATTAAAATTTAAAATAATTGATGCCTTTAAAGAGGAGCTTAAAAAAGGCGCTTTAAAGGAACTTAAATCTTTATGTGAGATAGATGGTGCAAGAATGGAATTTGAAAATGGCTGGGCATTGTTAAGAGCCTCAAATACTACTCCTTATATAATTACTCGCTTTGAAGCAAAAACAAAAGAAGAAGCTAGTAGAATTCAAAAAATGGTTATGGATCTTTTTGATGAGTTAAGACTTAAATTTTAAGTTTAAATTTTATTTTTTTTGATAGAATTTAGATTTTATTTATTTGAAAGGGTATTAAGATGTCGATAGTTTGTGCTTTAACAGGTAAAAGACCTATGGTTGGAAACAATGTTAGCCACGCTAACAATAGAACTAAGAGGAGATTTTTACCAAACCTAAGAACGATCCGCATAAGACTTGAAGATGGCTCTGTTAAGAAAATTCGTGTTGCAGCTTCTACTTTAAGGACTCTTAGGAAGAATAAATCTAATTTAAAATAAGCACTTCTTGCTGCTTATTTTAATTCTTTAAAATTATTTTTTTATGATTTATTGTATAATGATGCTTATATTTTTTAAGGAGAGTTCATGTGGCATGAGTATAGGGAATTAATGACTAAGTTAAAAGGAAAAGATAGACATTTTGATCATCTTTTTGAAAAGCATAATGACTTAGATGACAAGATAAAAGATGCTGAAGAAGGCAGAGTTTTTTTAGATCATTTAGAATTAAAATCGCTTAAGAAAGAAAAGCTAAAAATTAAGGAAGAGCTTGGACAATATTTAGCCCAAAAATCCAAAGAGCATTAATTTGCTATACTCAATAAGGAAAATTTATGTTTGGAAGCAAGAAAAATGACAAAACCTTAGAGTTGCAGCAAGAAGTTAAGAATTTACAAGTTCAAATTCAACAACTAAAAGATGAAAATCTAAAGCTTAAGGATAAGCTAAGACAAGTAGATTTGAGTACTAATGATTCTAATTTACAAGCTAACTTGGTTGAAAATTTAGTTTCTGGGGTTTTTGCCAACATCACTAAGGTTCAAGAGGATATGGTTAGAAACGTAACTCAGTCAGAGCAGATCGCTAAGTCTTCGGAATCCACCATAAATGCTATGCAAGAACTTAGTGAGATAACATCTTCTATAAATCAATCCTTAAACATGATAGTAGAATCAGCTGACAGATCTAGAGATACTGCCGGTACCTTGCATAGAAGTGTTGATGAGATAAGTAATGTTATAAATTTGATAAAAGATGTTAGCGATCAAACGAATTTATTAGCTCTTAATGCAGCCATAGAAGCAGCACGCGCTGGAGAGCATGGAAGAGGCTTTGCTGTTGTTGCTGATGAGGTTAGAAAACTTGCTGAAAAGACTCAAAAAGCTACCGCAGAAGTAGAGATGAACATAAATTTATTAAAACAAAATGCAAATGAAATGTTTTCTCAGAGTGAACAAGTAGAAAAGGTTAGCGTTAGTTCAAATGATTATATATCGCAATTTTCCGGCAAATTTGAAGAATTAAAAACAGAAGCTGCCTCCTCAAACTCTTCAGCTTCAGGTATCAGCAGTGAAACTTTTATATCCTTGGTTGAACTTGATCACATAGTTTTCAAACTAAATGGTTATAACGCCATATTTTCTAAAAAGGGTCAACTTTTAGCTGATCATCATTCTTGCAGACTTGGTAAGTGGTTTGATTCTGAAGGTAAAAAGATATTTGGTTATTCTCCTATTTATTCTAAGATAGAAGAACCTCACAGAATGGTTCATGAAAATATAAATTCAGCCATAGCCCTTGCGGCACAACCTGATGTTCATACAAAAGAGGTTCAAGATAAAATTTTACAAAAATGTCTCAATGCTGAAGAAGCTTCTCAAAATTTGTTTAAAATTTTTACAGAATTGCTTGAATATCATAGAAAAAGAGATGGATACTTTCTTTCTACAAAAGAAGAGAATGTAAGCGAAGTGCAACAAGAAGAAAAATAGAGATAAAAATAATTTTTTGAGGCTATTTTTATGGATATAAATTCTTTAAAACAAGAGGAATTCACCTCCTCACCTTATATAAAAACAAAGAGATTTAGTTTTATTAGAAATGGTAAGAAATATGTTTGGGATTTTATAGAATCCCTAGATAGCGTATCTGTGCTTTTATACCATAAAGAAAAATTTTCCTTCCTCTTTGTAAGGCAGTTTAGAATACCTCTTTGGGACTATCAACTTAGAAATAATTTACAAGTTCCACAAAATGAGCTTGGCATGAGCATAGAGCTTTGCTCTGGTCTTGTAGATAAAAATTTAAGCCTAGATGAGATAGCAAAGGAGGAGTGCTTAGAGGAGCTTGGATATTTGCCAAAAAATATAGAAAAAATAAGCCAATATTATACTGGCTTTGGTAACACTGTCTCAAAACAAAGTCTTTTTTTTGCTGAACTTTGTGAGGACGATAAAAAGAATAAGGGTGGTGGGCTAGATGATGAGGAAATAGAGCCAGTTTTTGTCAAGGTGCTAGATTTTGAAAATTTTATAGCTAAAGTTTCTCATGGCGTTGCTCTTGAATTTGCTTATCTTTGGTTTATGAAAAACAAGGCTAAGCAATACGGACTTTTGTAAAGCTTGGCTGACTTATCCGTAATCATACCTTTTGGTCTTAGCAAGGAAAGATCTTTCATAAAAGATAGGCTTTTACAAAAAATTGATTTTTTTAAAAGTGATGAAAGAGTAGAATTTCTTTTTGTTGAGGGTTTTTCAAGCGAAAAGTTTGATATGAAAAGCAAGATAGAGCAAAATGGACATATTTATTTAAAAGATGAGAAGCAAAATTCTTTTTCACAGGGAGGGTGTAGAAATTTAGGAGCTTTAAGAGCTAGTGCCGAGGTTCTTTTGTTTTTAGATATTGATTGTTTTTTATCTAAAAAAAGCCTTGAAAAAATTTTAGAACTCTTAAAAGTAAGGGAAATTGATAAAAAAAAAGATGATTTTTTTTTGCTACCCTGCCTTTATCTTAGCAAGGAAGGAAGCCAGCTTTTAAGTAAATTTGATGAAAATTTATGGGATTCTTTAGCACAAAATGATGTGCTTAGAAATGAAAAGAAAATAGTTCAAAACTTAGCACTTGTTTCATCTGTGCTTATTATAAATAAAGAAAAATTTTTAAGTCTTGATGGTTTTTATGAAGACTTTGTTGGGCATGGTTATGAGGATTTTGACTTTTTAGCTAGACTTATTTTTACTAGTATTTCTTTTGAAAAAATGCCTAAGAATTTAGCCTATGATTCTAGAAATTGGAATTTTGAGAGCTTTGAGGGTTTTAGAGCCTTTTTTTCTATTTTTGGCTATGAAAGTATGTTTCTTGGGCTTTATGCACTTCATTTTTATCATGAAGCCATAAATCAAAATGGCTATTTTGATAACAGAGAAAAAAACCACAGACTTTTTTTTAAGCGCTTAAAATTATACGAAAAAGAATATAAAAATTTAAAAAAACAAAGATTTATCAGCTTAAAACACTTAGCTTATAAGCCTTATTTATACGAGCTTAAACATAGTAAGAATAAAAATGAAAATTCTTTGAAAATTTACATTTCACATTTTAAATTTTATAGATTATTTAGAAAATTTATAAGTTCTCCTAGAACTTTTTTTAAAGA
>CASFHJ010000200.1 GCA_949294425.1 uncultured Campylobacter sp. | reverse complement strand
ACATTCATATACATGCCAGTCTTTTCAAAATATTCATTAAATTCTTCCACACTTTTTGGCATAGGCGGAAGTGATGTCATAGCCTCTAAGACAAAGTCTTTCATAGCAATATCCTTAAATTTTTGTGTGTTAAATTTTTATTATTTACTAATTAATTTTAACAAAAAAAAAAAAAACGAAACTTAAAATTTGAAATTGATTATATAAAAATAAATTAATTTAAAACTTAAGGATAAAAAAGCCGTAAAACTAGGCTAACTTAAGCTTTAATTCTATAAAATATCATCATGAAATTTAGCTTAAATCTAGCGGTATTTTTATTATTATCTTTGCATTGTTTAGCCCTTTTTTATGGTGCTAGCACCTTAAGCATAAGCTATGATGAAGCTAAGATTTTCTTTTCAAATGAAAACGATGCTTTGCTTTATTTGCTTAAATTCTTTGTTTATCTCTTTGGACAAAACGACCTAGCCCTAAGAACTCCTATAATAATACTTCATTTCCTATCTTCTATCTTGCTTTTTATATTAGCTTTAAAGATAACAAAGACAAAAAAAGACGCTTTTTTTTCCTTGCTTTTATTTATATTTTTGCCGGGTTCAGTAGCAAGTGCTCTTGTAGTAAATGAAGCCTCCTTAGTTATCTTTATTTCCTTACTCATACTTTGTGCCTATGAATACCAAAAAAAGCTGCTTTTTTACTTTATTTTCATACTAGCCATCTTTATAGATAAGTCCTTTTTAATACTATTTTTAGCCTTTTTCTTTTTTGCACTTTACAAAAAAGACTATCTACTTTTTTGGACATCTTTGTTTTTATTTGCCCTTTCTTTTTATTTTTATGGCTTTGATACTAGCGGTAGACCTTATGGCTTTTTTTTAGATACCTTAGCTATCTTTGCTGCCTGTTTTTCTCCTTTAGTTTTTATATATTTTTTTTATGTTATTTATAGACTCTTTTTAAAAGAGGATAAGCCCTTGCTTTGGTTTATCATGGCGGTTACCTTTATATTTTGTTCCTTATTATCAATAAGACAAAAAATTTACCTAGATGATTTCTTACCATTTTGCGTTATTAGCACGCCTTTGCTAGTTAGCACCTTCATGTCCTCTTACAGAGTAAGACTTGCTAATTTTCGCTTTAAATACAATGTGCTTATGCAATGTGCCTTTATATCCTTAGTATTTTTTTATATTTTTCTTATCTGTAATCCCTTGTTATATTCTTACATAAGCTCGGCACAAAAGCATTTTGCTTATAATTACCACGGAGCAAAAGAACTAGCCCTTGAACTTAAAAAGCGTGGAATTTATGCCATAAAAACAGATAAACCCTTACAAACAAGGCTAAAATTTTACGGCATCTCACAAAGCTCAAAATTTATCCTAGAAAGAAGTGATAAAAAAGGTGATATAGTGCTTTATTTTGGTCCATTAAAACAATACTATGAAATAAGAAGGTTAAGATAAAAAAGGCTTTTACTCTTTTAGAACTTGTTTTTGTTATTTTGATACTTTCTGCCATCTTATCACTGGCTAAGTTTTATCCAAAAAATGATGATAGGATCTTTCTTGCAGCAGAGCAAATTTTAAATGACTTAAACTATGTAAGAAGCCTAGCCTTAATGCAAAACTCCTTTAGGACTTCAGACTTTAGCATAGCTACAAAGGACGAGTGGTTTAAGGCTAGATGGCAGCTTTATTTTATACGCTCAAAATCAGCAACAAATAATGAACAAACCTATACGATATTTTTAGATAAAAATGGGGACGCAAATGCAAATTTAGGCAGAAAAGAATCAAGTCTAGACAGAGAAATAGCCCTAGATATAATAAATAAAAATAAGCTAATGAATTCAGGACAAAGCGGAGTTATAAGCAAAGATGATGAAAGAAGCTCTGAAAGATTTAATATAGAAAAAACTTACGGGCTTGATTCTGTGAAACTATTTGGATCTTGCTCCTCGTCTACAAGGATAATTTTTGATGAGGAAGCAAGGCTTTATTCTCCTTTAAGAAATGCTAAAAATGAGTTTGATAAAATTCTTTTTACTAAGGATCAAGACTGCATTATAAGGCTTTCAAATTCAAGATCTCAAAATATTTGCATAGTTATAGATAGCCTAAGTGGCTATGCCTACATACCAGAATTTAAGGATAAAAATACCCAGCTTATAAGGCTTAAATCCTCTACAAAAGCCTGTTCCTTGCTTTGAAATTTTGCTAAGCTTAACTTCTAGGCTTTACAATTTAAGAAAAAATAAAAGAAAATAATTTTAAAATACTTACATTTATAAAACTTCAAGGAGAATCAATGCACCCAAGTAATGCATTAAATTATGATTATACGGTTGCTAAGTATTTCATGATCACTACCATTGTCTTTGGTATAGTGGGCATGGCTATAGGGACTTTGATAGCCTTTCAAATGGCTTATCCAAACCTAAACTACTTAGCAGGTGAGTATGGCACCTTTTCCAGACTTAGACCACTTCATACCTCGGGTGTGATCTTTGGTTTTATGCTTTCTGGTATCTGGGCTAGTTGGTACTACATAGGACAAAGAGTTTTAAAAGTAAGCATGGCTGAGTCAAGCTTTTTAATGTTTATTGGAAAGCTTCATTTCTGGCTTTATGTAGTGCTTATGATAATAGCTATAATCTCTCTTTTTGCTGGTCTTACTACTTCAAAAGAATATGCAGAGCTTGAGTGGCCCCTAGATATTGTAGTTGTTTTGATTTGGGTTTTATGGGGAGTTAGCATTTTTGGGCTAATTGGAATTCGCCGTGAAAAAACGCTTTACATATCAATATGGTATTTTATAGCTACTTTTCTTGGTGTTGCTATGCTTTATCTCTTTAACAACATGGCTGTGCCTACAAAATTTGTAAGCGGAATGGGAAGTTGGTGGCATAGCGTATCCATGTATGCTGGGACAAATGATGCTCTAGTTCAATGGTGGTATGGACACAACGCAGTTGCCTTTGTGTTTACCGTTGCTATAGTGGCTCAAATTTATTATTTCTTGCCAAAGGAAAGTGCTCAACCAATTTTTTCTTACAAGCTTTCCTTGTTTTCATTTTGGGGCTTGATGTTTGTTTATCTTTGGGCAGGGGGACACCACCTCATATACTCAACCGTTCCTGATTGGATGCAAACCATGGGTTCAGTTTTTTCTGTGATTCTTTTCTTGCCTTCTTGGGGTTCTGCACTCAACATACTTCTTACCATGAGGGGAGAGTGGCAACAAGTTAGAGAAAGCCCTCTAATAAAATTCATGATACTTGCTTCGACCTTTTATATGTTCTCTACGCTAGAAGGACCTATTTTATCGATAAAGTCAGTAAATGCACTAGCACACTTTACAGACTGGATACCAGGACATGTTCATGATGGAACACTTGGTTGGGTTGGTTTTATGACCATGGCTGCGCTTTATCATATGACTCCTAGAGTGTTTAAAAGGGAGCTTTATAGTAAATCCTTAATGGAAGCACAATTTTGGATACAAACCACAGGTATAGTGCTTTACTTCTCATCAAGGTGGATAGCAGGTATAACTCAAGGTATGATGTGGAGAGCAACTGATGAGTATGGAAACCTTTTATATAGCTTCATAGATACAGTTGATGCTATAATACCTTATTACTGGATAAGAGCTGTGGGTGGATTGCTATATCTTATAGGCTTTTTCATGTTTTCTTATAATATCTACAAATCAGTGGTTTCTGGTAGAAAGCTTGACAAAGAGCCTAGCAATGCTTCGCCTATGGCAGCTTAAGGAGGAAAAATGTTTACTTGGTTAGAAAAAAATCCATTCTTTTTTGCTGTGGCAGTTTTTATAGTCATAGCATATGCCGGTGTGGTGGAAGTTTTACCTAGCTTTGCTGATAATGCTAGACCTATAGATAGTAAAAAACCTTACACAGTTTTACAACTTGCTGGTCGTCATATCTACATAAAGGAAAGTTGCAATGCCTGTCATTCCCAGCTAATCCGCCCTTTTAAATCAGAAACTGACAGGTATGGTATGTATTCTGTAAGCGGTGAATTTGCTTATGATAGACCCTTTCTTTGGGGTTCAAAAAGAACAGGACCTGACCTAGCTCGTGTAGGAAACTACAAAACTCCTGACTGGCACTCAAATCACATGTGGGAACCAACCTCTGTAGTTCCGGGCTCTATAATGCCTGCATACAAGCATATGTTTAGCAAAGATGCAGATATTGAGACAGCTTATGCTGAAGCTTTAACTGTTAAAAAAGTCTTTAACGTGCCTTATGATGTAGAAGGCTATACTAAGCTTGGCTCTTGGGAAGAGGCTGAGGCTGAAGTAAAAGCTGAGGCTGAAGCTATAATAGCTGAAATGAAATATGAGGAAATAAGAGCTGCTTTTGAAAGAGGCGAGATTAAAGAAATAGTAGCTTTGATAGCCTATTTACAAAGTTTAAAGTAGAAAAATGGAAAGTATCGTTAGTTTTTTAAAGTCTATAAGCAGAGAGGAATGGGCTGTTTTTCAGGGATATGGCTTTTTCTTTCTTGTGCTTTTTTTAGTAATAGTGCTTTATGCTTACTGGTTTCATCTTTATAGAAGGGAAAAAAGAGGCGAAAAAAATTATGAAAAATACGCTGATTTAGCCCTCAAAGATGATATTAACGATGCAGTCTTAGAAAAGAAATAAGGAGAAAAGCTATGCAATGGCTTAATTTAGAAGATAATATAAACCTTTTAGCTTTAATCGGTGCTATCCTCATCGTGCTTATAACACTAGTAGTTGTTGGTAGAATGTTTAAGCAGATGAAGGAGAAAAAAACAGAAGCTGCTTTAGCTGAACACGAGTGGGACAACATAAGGGAGTATAAAAACCCTTTACCTATAGGCTGGGCTGTTATATTTTTTATAACCACAATATGGGCTATTTGGTATTTTTTATGGGGTTATCCTTTAAATTCATATTCTCAAATAGGTGAATACAACGAAGAAGTTAAAGCTCATAACATAAAATTTGAGGAAAAATTTAAAAACCTATCCAAAGAAGATAAGATCAAAATGGGGCAAAATCTATTCTTGGTGCAATGCTCAACCTGCCACGGCATAACTGCAGATGGCATAGGCGGTAAGGCACAAGACTTAACCATCTGGGGTTCAGAAGAAGCCCTTGTAGATGTGCTTAAGAAAGGCTCTAAAGGTATGAATTATCCTTTAGGTGAAATGCCAGCTATGACTGATCTAGGCGTGGCACAAGAGGATATAACAGCTGTTGCTGCCTATGTTGCTAAGGAAATTTCAGCTATCAAAAAAACAGCTAATGAACACTTAGTAGCTCGCGGCAAAGAGGTATTTGCTACCTGTGCAACCTGCCATGGAGAGGACGGAAGAGGAATAATGGACGGACAAGTTATGGCTCCTGATCTTACAAAATACGGCTCTGCTGACTTTGTAGTAGAGGTTTTAAATAGAGGAAAAATAGGTGATATAGGCTCTATGCCAGCCTTTAACAACGGGCTTTTAAATGAAATTCAAAAACAAGCTGTTGGAGAATATGTAAGCTCTCTTTCAAGGGGTGAATAATGACAGAAAATACAAATAGAACAGTATTTGGTTTTGGTGGAATCGGAGGTATGCTTATAGCTACTGCCTTGCTTATAATCATACTAGTAGCTCTTACTATATGGGGGATTAAGGCACAAAATGAGGTTATGCAAAATCCATACACTCTAGAAAATCGCGGCGATATTAAGCAATTTGGCTCAAGTAGAGACGAACATGTAATAGTAAAGGATAAAAAATGAGTAAGGCTTTAGAATACCTTATACTAGGCGGTCTAATCATATCAGCTATAATTTGTGCTTGGGCAGTTTTAACTGCAAATCATCTTACAATAAGCTAATGAAGACTTTTTTTAGGGGCAGTTTGCTGGCTGTCCTTTTAACTTTTTCCTTTTTAAAGGCAAATATTATCTTTAATGAAAATAATATTATAAATCCTATGCTTACTTCAAAGATAAATGAAATGGGACAAGAATTATTTGACAAGACTGGAATTTATGCGGCTCTAGCTGTCTCTGATAAACTTAGCTTTGAAGAGCTTTTAAAAAAGGAGCAAAATTTAAGCAAACCTTATATCTTGCTTCTTTTGTCAAAGAGTTCACATAGAGTTGATATAGTAGCTAGTAAGGAAGCAGAAGTTTTCTTTGATAAAAATGAGGTCTTAAATACCTTTATACTTCCCATACTAGGCTCTTCAAAAAGTAAGGATATATACAATGCTTCCATGCTAAATGGATACGCAGAGATAGTGGATCAAGTTGCCTCGTATTTTAATATAAAGCTTCAAAGCTCCATAGGAAATTCAAATAGAGACACTCTTAATTTGATGAGAATTTTAATCTATGGTTTTATATGCTTTGCTATACTCTTTTACTTTCAAAGAAAGATAAGAAGGAAAAAAAATGCAAGATAATAAAAAAACCTTTTGGCCCTATGGTATCTTACTTTCCATATTTGCCATAATTTGTGCCTGTATAGCCACTATAATATTTTCTTTAGATTACCCAGTTTATGAGGACGAGTTTTATTTTGATACATACCAAAATGTAAAATACAGCTACGAGGATATAGAAAAAAAACAAGTAAATTTTAATAAAAATTATAAGCTTTCTTATACAAATCCTAATCAAACATTTAAAGATAGAAGAGGTAGAGAGGTATTTGTGCCAAATTCTAGTATGAATTTTAAAATACTTTGCATAAAGTCCACACCTTGTTTAAGTGCTAAAAACGCAAATATAGCTATCTTACTAACCAGACCTCACACAAGCGATGAGGATCTTAGCTTAAAGCCTATATTTATAGATGATAATAGCTTTTATGTAGATATAGGTGAGCTTAATGATGGTAGATGGCAGCTTAAATTAAAGATAGAATTTGAAAATGAAAATACAGGATTTTTCACTTATAATCTAAACACACAAAAAATAGATGCCTAAAATCATAGTATTTCCAAGCAATAGAAAGGTGAGAAAATACTATTTAGATGCCAAAGACGGCATCATTTTTGACAAGATCATCTGTGTAGATGATTTCTTTTCTAAGCTTATTTATGAAAGATCTTTTAAAAGAAAGGCAAGTGAGTATGAAAGCTCTGTGCTTATGCATTTAGCCTGTGAAAAGACATACAAAAGCAAAGAGCTTAAGATAAATGAGAATTTTTTTGCCTTCTTGAAAAATAAAGAATATCTCTTTTCATTTTTCAAAGAGCTAAGTCTAGAAAGAAAAAGCATAGCTGATATAGCCTGTAAGGATTATTATGCGCAGTATGAGGAGCACCTAGAAATTTTAGATGAGCTTTTAAAAAATTACTTAAGTCTTTTAGATGAAAAAAAACTTTATGATGATATATCTTTGCCCCTTTCTTATGATTTGGATTATGATTTTATAAGCTCTTATGATGAAATTTTTTTCGAACTAGCTGGTTTTTTGTCAAAATTTGAGCTTGAAACTTTAAGCAAACTTTCAAGCAAGATTAAGGTAGTTATAAATTTTTATGTAAGTAAATTTAATATAGCCTATTTAAAGGAAGTGTCTTTTTTAAAAGATCTTGATTTAAAATTATATCACAGCTACGACTTTGAGATATCAAACAAGCTTTTATTAGAGCAAAAAAAAGATGATTTAAAAAGGGAAAAAATTCACTACAAGGCTTTTGAATTTAAAAGTTTACAGGCTAACTTTGTCTTTGATGAGCTTTCAAAATACGTAAGAATGGGGATAGATCCTAAAGATATAGTTGTGATAAGCCCTGATGAGAGTTTTTGTGAATTTTTAAGACTATATGATAGTAAAAACTTACTAAACTATGCCAGTGGTAAAAGTATAAAAGAAAGCCTTTTTTACAGACGTATAAAGCTTCTTAGACAAGCTTTAGAAGCTGATTTTATATACGATGAGGACGAAAAATATTTTCAAAACCAAAAAAAGGTATTTGATCTTTATAATAGCTCTTTAAAATACCTAAATTTAAACTCCTTTACTAAGATCAAAGAAAAAAGCAAGGAAAAATTCTCTTATGATTTTTTTAAGAGCTTAATATCTTCTTTCTTGCAAGATGAAAGTATTGAGCTTCAAAATTTAATAGAAGATGAGCTTTGTCTTATAAGCACCTTTTTAAAAGATGAGAATTTTAAAAATTTAAGTTTTAAACAAATTTTAGATTTATTTTTAGGAAAAATTTCTAATATAAACCTATCTGTGCTTGGCGGCAGCGATGTAACGGTCATGGGTCTTTTAGAAAGCAGAGCTATGCAGTATGAAGCTGTCATAGTGCTTGATTTTAACGATGATTTTATACCAAAAAGAAATGTAAATGAGCTTTTTTTAAACAATGAAATAAGAAATAAATCAGGTCTAATCTCCTATGAAAGAAGGGAAAATTTACAAAGATTTTACTACGAAAGCCTTTTTAGGAAAGCAAAATACATATCCATTTCCTTTGTGGAAAACGAGGAAAGAATAAGGTCTCGTTTTTTAGATGAGCTTGACTTTGATTTAAAAGCTATACAAAAACCATCAAAGGCTTATCTTGCAGCCTTTAAACAATACGAGGCTTTCAAGATGGATTTAAACCCTCTAAAAGCTCCTGTGCTAAAACATAATCCTTTTGAAAAGCCCATATCTTTTAGCAGATTATCCTTATTTTTACAGCAAAAAAGGACATATTATTACAAATACATAGAAAAAATAAAGGAGGCAAGAGCTCTTGATATAAGCCTTTTAAAAACAAATTTTGGTGATTTTATACACCAGATGCTAAAAATTTACTACACAAAAAACGAGGTTTTTATACTAGATGATTTTATAAGCTTACTTGAAGAAAATATCAAATTTTTTAGTATTTGCAAATTAGAACTAGAACTTTTTAAAATAAGACTTACAGAATTTGCCCTCAATGAAAAGGAAAGACTTAAAAAAGGCTATAAAACACTTTTCGTGGAAAAAGAATTAGAAAAAAGCATCTTTATAGAAGAAAATTCAAAAAAATACGAGATAAAACTAACAGGCATACTTGATAGAGTGGATATGATAGATGATGAGGCGGTTATTATAGATTATAAAAGCTCTAAAATACCTAAAGATTCCTATCAACTAGCCTTTTACAAGCTCTTATATAATGAAAAGGCACAAGCTTTTTACTACGACTTAAGAGATAAAATGACTCTTGTAAGCGGGGAAAATACAAAAAGCTTAGAGGATTTAAAGGATTGTTTTAAGCAAATGCTAAAAGATATAGATAAGGAGCTTATTTTTGAAAACGAGGGTATTTTTAGCAAGTATTGTCCATACAAAAGCATATATGAGAAAAATTTAAAATGAAAAATTTTAAGCCCTTTTTAGCACTAGAAGCTAGTGCAGGTAGTGGAAAAACCTTTGCCCTAAGCATACGCTTTATTTGTTTAATACTAATGGGTGCAAAGATAGATGAGATCTTAGCCATAACCTTTACAAGAAAGGCTGCAAATGAAATGAAAAAAAGGATAATAGATACCTTTTTAAATTTAAATAACACAGATTTTGCAGCCCAACTAAGCGAACTTTGCCTAATGCTAGATAAAAATGAGGAAGAAATTCTAATCCTCAGAGATAAATATAAGGAAAATTTTTTAAGAACCAAACTTAAAATTCAAACATTTGATAGCTTTTTTACACAGATAATAAGAGTTTTTTCTTTAAATTTGGGCTTTATGAGCGATTTTGATATAAAAGAAGTAGATGATGATATACGAGATATTTTTATAAAAAATCTTTCTAAAAAAGACCTAAAAATACTAGCAAAACACATAACAAGCACTGCTCAAACCAAGCTTTCTTTTTTTGAGAATTTAGAATTTTTGTATCAAAATTCTTGCGAACTAAAAGCTTTTGAGGAAAATATAAAGCTAGACACAAAGGATATAGAGAAAAAATTTGAAAAACTTAAATTTTATGCCTTAGATGAGTGCAAGAGTAATGAAAAATTTAGCAAGGCTGTAGAAAATAAAAACTACGTGAAAAATTTTGTTTTTGATAATTTAAAAGACTTTTGCAAAAAGCCAATCATAGCGGATATGGATAAAAAATACTTTGATTTTATAAGAGAGGATCCTAAATTTATAAGCTTAAGAAAAGAGTTAATAGATGAAATAAATAAGTATTGTTTAAATTTATATAAACTCAAAATAAACACTCTTTTGTATTTTTTATCCTCTTACTCAAAAATGAAAGATGAGCTTGATAAAAACAATAATACCCTAAGCTTTTCAAGCTTAAGTAAAAAGGCTTACGAGTTAAGTCAAAATTTAGATAAAGAGCTGATTTATTTTAGACTGGATTCTAAAATTTCACACTTGCTTATCGATGAATTTCAAGATACAAATATCTTACAATACAAGATCCTAAAGCCAATCATAGCAGAGCTTGTTTCAGGACATGGCGTAAAGGATTTTAAGAGCTTTTTTTATGTGGGAGATAAAAAACAAAGTATCTATAAATTTAGAAATACACAAAAAGAGCTTTTTGACCTTTTACAAAGAGATTTTAAGCAGATACAAAGGCAAATTCTAGACACAAATTACAGAAGCAAAAAAGAAATAGTAAGCTTTGTAAATGAGGTTTTTGCAAATTCTTATAAAAACTTGGGGCAGGATTTTTATCCGCAAAAATGTAAAAACGAGGAAGGAGGCTTTGTAAAGATTATAGAGCTTGACTCTGATGAAAATATAAAAGAAGAACTTTTAAACAAGCTCTTAGAGCAGATTAAAATTTTACTTGAGTATGGCACTGATTTAGATGATATTTCCGTGCTTTGCTGGAAAAATGAAGATGCAGATGATATAGTATTTTTCTTAAAAGAGCATAATATAAATGCCTTTACCCAAAGCAACATAGAGCTCGAGAAAAAAGCCTCAGTTTTTGCCCTACTTGAATTTGCTAAATACTGCGTCTTTGGAGATGAGTTTTACGCAAAAGAGCTTGAAGCCTTAGGTTTTAAAAATATAAGTAAACTAGAGCTAGATATGGCAAAAAGCCCTATGCAAACATTATTATACCTAGCCAAAAAACTAAGACTTGACTTAAGCGATATATCCTTGCTGCAATTTATAGAATACTCTTCAAAAAAAGAAAATTTTTTAGAGCTTTTATTTGAGCCCTGCCATCTTAAGATAAAAACAGAACAAAGCTTTGGTGTATCTGTGATGACGGTGCATAAATCAAAGGGTTTGGAATTTGATACGGTGATCTTATTTGACTCCATAAGCAAAGCAAAGGATAAGGATATACTCTTAGAATATGACGTAAATAAGGGCTTTGAGCTTGAGTTTAAAAATGATCTTAGAGCCTTTAGCAAAGAAGAAGGATATATAAAATTCAAAGAAAAACACGAGTTTTTAAATCATGTTGATGATATAAACAAGCTTTATGTGGCATTTACTCGGGCTTGTGAGAATTTATTTATAATAAAAAGACAAAAGAATTCTAAGCTTTCTATCTTAAATTTAAAAGAGCAAACAAGGGGAGAATTAAGAAAAAGACAAAAAAAGCAAGACACACAAAGTAAAGAAACAGAAAATCTTTTGCAAGACTTTGTAAGCTTAAATAGACAAGAAGAGGTGCTAGTAAATAAAAATACAAAGGATAGCTTTTTTGGTATGGCTTTGCACTATGCCTTAGAGCTTATGAATTTTAAACAAGACGAAAAAAGAGCAATTTATAAAAAAATGAAAAATAAATTTCATCATAACCTAGACGAGTATGCTTTTAAAGAAATAGAGCAAAGATGTGAAATTTTAAGCTCAAACGAGGACTTTCTTTCTTTGTTAAAAGATAAAAAGATCTTTAAGGAGCAAAAATTTGTATTTAATAAAGAGCTAAAGCAACTAGACCTTTTAGCCATAGGAGAAAAAGAGGCTGTCATTATAGATTATAAATCCTCAAAAAACGATATAGAAAAAAATATAGAGCAAGTAAATATGTATAAAAAGGCGATTTCAAGCCTACTTAAGGACAAAGAAATAAAAGCCTTTATAATATTTTGTCTTAGTGATAAAATAGAGATACAAGAGTTGTAAAACTCTTGTATAAGCTTATCTTTTAGAAAATTGTGGGCTTCTTCTAGCCTTTCTTCTTCCGTATTTCTTACGCTCTACCACCCTGCTATCTCTTGTTAACAAGCCTTGTGGTTTTAAAGCCGCTCTAAATTCACTATCCATAGCAGCTAAAGCCTTTGAAATTCCGTGTCTTAAAGCCTCAGCCTGTGCGCTATAACCACCGCCTAAAGTCTTTGCCTTTATATCCATAAGTCTTTCTTGCTTAGTTACCAAAAGAGGTTGTATAACCTTAAGTTTTATAGCCTCATGTCCTCCAAGCCAAGTATTTAAATCCATATCATTTACTACTATCTTGCCAGAACCAGCCTTTAACCAAACCTTTGCTACAGCTGTCTTTCTTTTTCCTGTTGCGTATATACTTGCTGCCTTAGCCATATTTATCCTTTTCTAGCTACTTGTGCTGTGTGAGGGTGCTCACTACCTGCATAAACTTTTAATTTTTTTAACATAGCCCTTCCAAGAGTAGTCTTTGGAAGCATACCTCTTAGAGCTAGTTTATAGAGCTTTGCTGGATTTTTACTAAGCAAATCACCAAATTTTTCACTCTTTGTGCTACCAAAATAACCTGAATGCCTGTGATAAAGCTTATCTTCAGCCTTATTAGCTCCTGTGAAAGTGGCTTTTGAAGCGTTTATAATGATAACATAATCCCCACAATCAACATTAGGAGTATAAAAGGGCTTATTTTTTCCTCTAAGTATTATAGCAGCCTCTGTTAAAAGCCTACCAAAAACCTTACCTTCAGCATCTAAGACTATCCATTCTCTTTGAATTTCACTTGGCTTCATCGTCTTTGTCATACTGTATCCTTTTGCCAAATTTTATAAATTAGTCTAGAATTATAAATATTTATCTTTAAAATAAGCTTAATTTAATAATTTTTTAAGAAAAATACTTCCTAAGAATAAGACAAAAATTTAAAATACAAACCTAAGACCAAGAGAGCCATTTACAGATAAAAAGCCATTATCATAGGCTTGAGACATAATACTAGCGCTTAAATCAAGTCTCTTACTAAGGGCTAAATTTGCTCCCATAAAAAGATTAGCAAAGAACTCTCCCTCATTTTCATATCTTATGCTTTGATTAGCCATTCTTATTTCCTAGTCTTTCTTACCACAGCTCCTCCAGCCCTTAACACCCTCTAAGGATATGAAAAAAGATCCCACATTATCACTTTGCTTTCTATACTCAAAACCTAAGGCTGAGTAGAGATTAGTAAAATAATTTAATTCTCTTGTAATTGGTAAAAGTGCAGCATCTTCTTTAAATTCTGGCATATAGTAATATGTAGCAAAAAAGCCAAGATAAGGCTTTAAGCTATGTCCGTTATTAAATTCTAATCTATTACCAAGTCTGCTTTGAAAACCTAGGTTGTAAATATCGTATTTTGCACTATTTAAACTTGAACTTCCTGCAAAACTTCTTTCATATTTATTTTTAGAATTTAAATAATAAGCAAGTATATCAAGCTCCAAAGAATAAGGCAGATAAGACCTAGTATAAAAGCCTACATTGTAGCTATAAGTATCAAAATTTATCTCATCAGCCTTTTGATTTCTCTTGCTGATAGAAGCATAAAAGCCTCCAAAGAAAATATCCTTTATCTCCTTGTCATAACCAAAATTTACCCCGTAATCAAAAGCATTACTATTTTTGTAAGTAGAATACCCAGCCAAGGCATTTACATAGATATTATCACTATCTTGCTCTCTTTGAAAATAAGGAATTCTTGTATAATCACTAGCTAAAGAAGCGTATCTTTGCTTTGTATTTAAGACATAATTATTTTTATAAGCTTGTGCCATACGACCTAGCATATTATGCTGCATAACAGAGCCTTGATAGGTCTTTTGCTCCACTTTCATAAGATCAAATTGCTTTTCTATAGTGCTAGCTGCTTGT
>CASFHJ010000199.1 GCA_949294425.1 uncultured Campylobacter sp. | reverse complement strand
TTTTTCTCCCTTAAATTTTCCACACTTTCTCCACCAAAGCCTATATCAAAGGCTTCCACATCTTCTATGTGAACTACTATCCTTTCTTTTGCCTTTTTATACTTTGTTGATAAAAGCTCTGTGATGTCTTTTATAAGCTCTTCTTTTGTTTCTTTGTCAAGTGCTGGTTTTGCTAGTTTTATATTAACAAGTGGCATTTTTTTCCTTTTTTATTTTAAGTCTAGCATATTTTTATAAATGTTAATTTTTTATTTAAGTTTCTTTTATGTTTAAATTTGGATATAATCATAAGTAATTTTTTAATTTTAAGGAGAAAATTTGGACCCCAGCCAGAGTATCACAGCTTTAACAAACACTTTTAATCAACCCAGTTTAGACATTACTTATTCTTCTCTCATGATTATCGCAGCCTTTGTCTTGGTTTTACTTAATGGTTTTTTTGTTCTTTCAGAATTTAGCATAGTAAAGGTTCGTAGATCAAAGCTAGAGGAATTAGTCAAAGAAAAAAAGGCAAATGCCAAAAAAGCCTTAGAAATTTCATCAAAACTAGATACCTATCTTAGCGCTTGTCAGTTAGGCATTACCCTTTCATCACTTGCTCTTGGTTGGATAGGAGAGCCAGCCATAGCAAAGGTTTTGGAGTATTATTTATCCCCTTTAAATTTACCATCTGTTGCTTTGCATACCATAGCCTTTGTTATAGCCTTTACTATCATAACCCTTTTACACGTGGTTATAGGCGAACTTGTGCCAAAAAGCGTTGCTATAGCTGTAGCTGATAAGAGTGTGCTTTGGGTGGCAAGACCCTTGCATATGTTTTGGTTACTTTTTTTGCCATTTATAAAAACCTTTGATTTTCTAGCAGCCATTTGTTTGAAGAGTGTAGGCATAAGACCTGCTTCTGAAAATGAGTTAGCTCACTCTGAGGAAGAAATAAAAATCATAGCTTCAGAAAGCCAAAAAGGCGGGGTTTTAGATGAATTTGAAACGGAGCTCATAAGAAATGCTGTTGATTTTTCAGATACCGTGGCAAAGGAGATAATGACGCCTAGAAAGGACATGATTTGCTTAAATAAAGGCAAGACTTATGAGGAAAATATGAAGATAGTTTGCACAAGCTCTCATACTCGCTTTCCTTATATAGATGGTTCAAAAGATAATATAGTAGGTATGATACATATAATTGATATAGTGCAAAATGAGTTAAACAAGGATAAAAAAAGCCTAGATGACTTTGTAAGACCTATGTTTTTAATACCTGAAAACATAAGCATCTCTAAGGTTTTAATAAGAATGAATCAAGAAAGAAGCCACACAGCCTTAGTGGTAGATGAATACGGCGGGACAGCTGGTATCATCACCATGGAAGATATAATGGAAGAAATATTTGGAGAGATAAAAAAGGAAAATGTAGAGGAAGAAAGCTATAAAAAACTAGCTGATAATGTCTATGAATTCAAGGGCAGAAGCGATATAGAAAAGGTTGAAGAGCTTTTAATGATAAAATATCCACAAGATCTAGAGCAAGTTACTATAGGTGGCTATGTTTTTAATCTTTTGGGGCGTTTGCCTGTGGTTGGAGATAGGGTAGATGATGATCTTTGCTACTACGAGGTAAAGGCTATGCAAGGAAATAGTGTAGAAAAGGTAAAGGTGGTAAAGAAAAGATAGCTTTTAGCCCTAGAGGGCTAAATTTATTTAAGAGGGTGAAGCTCGTTTGCGTAAAAACTAACCGAGTTCATGCCCTCTTTTATAGCCCACTCATAAGCCTTAGAAACAAAGCCCCAGTTTATGTGAGCAAAAAATTTCTCTAAATACTCAGCTCTAGCATTTTGATGATCTATGTAATAAGCATGTTCCCAGACATCAACCACTAGAAGAGGTATATTGTCATCTGTTATAGGAGTATTTGCATTTGAGCTAGTTATAAAGTCAAGCTCTTTGTCTTTATTTAAGACAAGCCAAAACCAGCCAGAGCCAAAAACTCCTGTCGCACCTTTTATAAACTCATCTTTAAAATTTTCAAGTGAGCTAAATTTAGAAAGCAGAGCTTGTTTTAAATCTTGTGAAAGTTCTTCAAAAGATGAGTTTTTAGGTTGTATGCAATCAAAATAAAAATCATGATTATAAACCTGTGCTGCATTGTTAAAGATGGCAGCCTTTGAGGATTTAATAATGCTAACTAGATCCTTACTTTGAAATTCTGTGTCTTTTATTAGATTATTTAGGTTGTTAACATAAGTTTGGTGGTGCTTTCCGTGGTGATAAGCAAAGGTTTTTTCGCTTAAAAAATCGCCAAAGGCTGAGCTGTCGTAAGGTAGCTTTCTTAACTCAAACATTTTTTCTCCTTTAAATTTTTTAGTATTTACATTCTAGCAGAAAAAATGCTTTGTAGATGATAAAAGCTAAATTATTTGCTTAAAAGTTGATAAATTTTTGCTAAATTGTCCTTTTTTATCCCAAAATAAACCAAAAATATATCCGCTATAAACCATATAAGAGTAGCTATTAAAATCAGTCCAAATACAAAGCTAAGAAGCATGTAAAAGGTTGATGTAGAAGTCAGGTAAGCCGCAGAAAAAACAAGAGTAAGTATATAAGATGTAAAAAATACCACTGGCTTTAGTATACCAAGCTTTACATCTCCTTTATAAAATCTATCCACTCCAAACACACCTAAAAATAAAGATAACAAAAGCCCAACTAAGGGATTTTTAATATTTAAAAGTATTATTTTTTCAAGAGTTTCATTATCTGCCTTATCCAGACTTTCCTTAAAAGCAGCCACGGAATCGCTTGGAATTCTGTCCTTAAAATTTAATAACAAAGTGTTTTTATCAACCATCGCTTTCTATCCCCTTTTCTAATACACTTTTGATAAGATTAAAATTATAAAGTTTTATTAAAGTTGGAACAACAAATACATCTCTTATAATCACTATCAAAGCTATTAACATAAGCACTAAGGAAAATAAAGCTAATGTATCATTGTCAAATTCAATGCCTATATTAAGCATTACATACGAAAAAATTACAAATATAAGCTTTAAGATGCCGATAAGAAGCTGTCCTAAATAAATTCTATCAAGACCTGGTAGTGCTAAAGCTAGGATTATAGTTAAAAGCGGATTTTTATATGGAAGCAATACTGCTTTATCTATATCTTCATCACTTGCGTTATCTAAAAGAGAGTTAAGTTCGCTTGAAAATTTAGAAGGCATTTTTTCTTTTAGTTGTAAGAATATAGCAGTTTTATTTTTCATAAAAATTCCTAAAACCAATTGGTGACCCATACGAGACTCGAACTCGTGTTACCGCCGTGAAAGGGCGATGTCCTAACCGCTAGACGAATGGGCCAAATAAAATACAATTTTAAAGTTGTAATTTTACATTTATAATTCTTAATAAATGCTGAAATACACAATAAAATTAAATTGGCTTAAATTAAGGCTGCATTAATTAAAAAAAAGATAAAATCTATCCTGTTTTTTAACTTAAATCCATAAACGAGAGGGAGGGTTTTTGCTTTTATGGATATACTAAGTTTATTTTTAATATCTTGTGCACTTGCTATGGACGCCTTTGCTGTTTCTTT
>CASFHJ010000198.1 GCA_949294425.1 uncultured Campylobacter sp. | reverse complement strand
TTCGCAAATTTTATTTCTGCTATTATAATTACTACTCATAGAAAAGCCGTAAGCTCCAGCGTCTTTTATAAGCATTATCTCGCCTTCTTTTGTTTTTGGCAGCATTCTATCCTTTGCGAAAAAATCTCCACTTTCACAAATTCCTCCAACCACGTCGCATTTTGATTTTTGGGAGCTTTTATTGTAAGGTAGGATTATTTTGTGATAAGCATTGTAAAGGCTAGGGCGCAAAAGATCATTCATGGCAGCATCAACTATAACAAATCTTTTATACTTAGTCTTTTTTTCATAAAGCACAGAGCATAAAAGAGTGCCAGATCTTGCAACCAAAAAGCGTCCCGGTTCAAGAAGTATGGTTAAATCAAGCCCTTGCAAAGAGGCAAGTATGCTTTGTGCATACTTGTAAAGATCTACTTGCGTATCATTTTCATAGTCTATGCCAAGACCCCCGCCCACATCAAAGAATTTAAGATCTATATCAAGTGCTTTTAATTCTTTTACTAGCTTTGCAACTATAAGACTAGCTTGTGCTATCGGTCTTGTATCAAGTAGTTGAGAGCCTATGTGAAAATGCACTCCCACAGGCTCTAAAAACTCACTTTTCTTAGCATAAATATACATTTGCTTAGCCTCATTTATCTCAACGCCAAATTTATTTTCATGCAGTCCTGTAGATATGTAGGGGTGAGTTTTTGCATCTACGTTTGGATTTACCCTTATGCTTATGCGAGCCTTTGTATTTAGCTCTTTTGCTACCTCTTCTAAACAAAGCATTTCAGCCTTGCTTTCTAAATTTATATAAAGTATTTTTAAGCTTAGAGCCTCCTTTAGCTCGGCTCTTGTCTTTGCTACTCCGCTAAATATGATCTTATAAGGTTTTGCTCCTGCTTTTAATGCCCTTTTTACCTCATTTATACTTACGCAGTCAAAGCCACTATCTAAATCAACAAGCATTTTAAGTAAGCTTAGGTTTGAATTTGCTTTTAGGGCATAGCAAATTTGAGACTTTCTAGCTTTAAAAGCCTCCTTTATTGCAAAAAACCTTTGCTTAATATCATCAAAATCATATATATAAAGTGGGCTTTTAAATTTATCTCTTAACTCTTTATAATCTATACTCATTCTAAAATAGCACCATTACTTGCGTTGCTAACTAGCTTTTGATACATCTTCAGCCACCTTGAGTCTATCTCTTTTTTAGGCATTGTAAATTTAGCCCTTCTTTTTTCTATCTCATCAGCACTTAAACGAACAGATATGGAGTAAGAATCAATATCTATGTCTATTATATCTCCGTCCTCAAGTAAGGCTATAAGACCGCCTTCAGCTGCTTCAGGGCTTATGTGTCCTACGCTTAGACCCCTTGTAGCACCGCTAAAGCGACCATCTGTTATTAAAGCCACATCAGCTCCAAGTCCCATACCCATGATTAAAGACGTTGGACTAAGCATTTCTTGCATACCAGGACCTCCTTTTGGACCCTCATACCTTATGACACAAACATCACCTTTTTTTATCTTACCTTTCATTATGCCTTTTATGGCTTCATTTTGGGAGTTAAAACAGACTGCTTTTCCGCTAAATTTTCTTTCTCCAACTATTCCAGCTGTTTTTATAACGCAACCTTCTTCTGCTAAATTTCCAAATAAAATAGCAAGACCTCCCACCGCAGAGTAAGGATCTTCTATCCTTCTTATAATGCTTTCATCTTTTATATCAGCATCTTTTATCCTCTCTTTTAGACTCTCTCCGCTTATGGTTAGAGCATTTAAATCAAGCATTTTATTATCTCTTTTTGAAAGCTCTTTAAGCACAGCATCTATACCACCGGCTCTGCCTATATCCTCTATGGCAACGCTTGGCAAGGAAGGAGCTATCTTTGCTATGTGGGCTATGTTTTTGCTGATTTCATTTAGATCCCTTATATCAAGCGCACAGCCAGCCTCTCTTGATATTGCAAGCATATGTAAGATAGTATTTGTGCTACCTCCCATTGCCATATCAACTACCATGGCGTTGTTTATAGAGGCTTTATTTATAATATTTCTTATCTTAAATTTATCATCAAGTGCTATCTCGCAAATCCTTTTAGCAGCCTTTCTTAAAAGCTCTTCTCTTTCAGTGCTTTGTGCCAGTATTGTGCCATTTCCACT
>CASFHJ010000197.1 GCA_949294425.1 uncultured Campylobacter sp. | reverse complement strand
CAAAAATATCAAGGCACACCCACTTTTGCTAAATTTTTATGTTTCTTTGCTTAGTTTTATTTTTGCCCTACCTCTAGTCTTTTTTGACGGAGTTTTTTTCATATTTGAGGCTGATTTTAGATTTTTCTTTTTTATGTTTTTAGTAGCCTTTTTATCAACCGGCATAGGCACTGGAATTTATTACTACGGCATTAAAATAATAGGCGTTGTAAAAACAAATGCCTTTCAACTTCTAGTTCCGGGCACTGCTTTGATAATGAGTTTTTTTATGCTAGGAGAGCGTCCTTCTATGTCCACAATCTTTGGCACCATACTTGCACTTTTTGCAATTTATTTCATAAATATTTATAAGAAAAAATAAAAACAATATATATTTTGCTATAATCCTACGAAAAAAACTCAATAAGGATTTTAAATGCTTCAAACCTGCGTATTTCCAGCTGCTGGTTATGGGACTAGATTTTTACCTGCAACAAAGGCTTTGCCAAAAGAAATGCTACCCATACTTACAAAACCATTAATACACTACGGAGTTGATGAGGCTTTAGAAGCTGGTATGCAAAACATGGGCTTTATAACAGGTAGAGGTAAAAGAGCTTTGGAAGATTATTTTGATATATCCTATGAGTTAGAACACCAAATTTCAGGTTCAAACAAGGAATATCTCCTAAGTGATATAAGAAAATTGATGCAAAAATGTGTCTTTACCTACACTAGACAAAATGAAATGAAAGGGCTAGGAGATGCTGTTTTAAAAGCTAGACCCTTGGTTGGCGATGAGGCTTTTGGGGTTATTTTAGCTGATGATTTGTGCGTAAATGAAGAAGGTATAGGAGTCATGGCACAGATGATAAAAATTTATGAAAAATATCGCTGCACCATAGTAGCTGTAATGGAGGTTGAAAAAGAGCAGACATCTAACTATGGGATTATAGCTGGAAACGCTGTTGAGGAGGATTTAATCATGGTTCATTCTATGATAGAAAAGCCCGATATAAAAGAAGCCCCAAGCAATCTAGCAATCATAGGACGATATATCCTAACTCCTGATATATTTTTTATCCTAGAAAACACAAAAAGTGGCAAAAATGGTGAAATTCAACTAACAGACGCCCTACTTTCACAAGCCACTAATAACATGGTCTTAGCCTATAAATTTAAGGGCAAGAGATTTGATTGTGGGAGTGTAGATGGCTTTGTTGAGGCTACTAATTACTTTTATAAGAAGAGTTTATGTTAAAAAATACCTTATTTTTTAAGACAAGCACTTTTGATAAGATAAGAGCCTATGCAAACCGCATAAATGATGAAAAACAAAGCAATGAGGTAGGGTATTATCACTTAGTAGATAGCTCTTTTGAGATAATAAATGAAAGCAAGGACTTTTTTAAGGACAAAAAAGAGATACAAAATGTAGTCTTGCTTGGAATGGGTGGTTCAAGCTGTGGAGTAAAAGCCTTAAAAGATTTTTTAAAAGAGGAGAAAAAAGATGAAAGCAAAAAGCTTTTCATAATAGATAATACCTCATCTTATGCCTTAAATTCAATTTTTAAAAAGATAAAATTAGAAAATAGCTTTTTTATAGTAAGCTCTAAAAGTGGAACTACCATAGAGGTAATATCACTTTTTAAACTGGTAATAGCACATTTTAAACTTAAGAATGAGGAGTTAAAAAAATACTTTATCTTCATAACCGACAAGGACTCAAAGCTTGATAAGCTAGGAGAAAATTTAGGCATAAAAAGATTTTTCATACCTTCAAATGTGGGCGGACGTTTTTCCGTGCTTTCAGCTGTAGGCATAGTGCCACTTAGTCTTTGTGGATATGATACAAAAGAGCTTTTAAATGGTGCGAAAGCTTGTTATGAGGATTTTTTCATATATAAAAAAGATGAAATTTTACAAAAAGCCTATCACTACTGCACACATAAAAATGCAAATATAAACGTGCTATTTTCTTATGCAAATGAATTTAAAAGCTTTAATGAATGGTATATACAGCTAATAGCTGAAAGCTTGGGCAAAAAACAAGGCTATAAAAGACTTGGTATAACCCCTATAGATCTAATAGGAGCTAGGGATCAGCACAGCTTTTTACAGCTAATAATGGACGGACCAAAGGATAAAACCATAACCTTTTTAAGAGTTTTAAATGTAAAAGACTCTCCCATAATACCTAATATAAGCTTTGAGGGGCTGCAAAATTGCGATTTTGCAAACAATATAAGCTTACAAAAACTTTTAAACACACAATGCGAAGCCACAATGCAAGCTTTAATAAGTGAAAATTTAAGCGTTGATCTCATAGAAATAGACGAGCTTGATGCTTGGCACTGCGGGTATTTGATGTATTATTATGAGCTTTTTACCTCAGCTTGTGGCATAATGCTTGGTATAAACACTTATGATCAGCCCGGGGTTGAGCTTGGAAAGCTTATGCTAAAAAAATTACTTTCTACCTAAATTTTTAATATAAAATTATAAAATAGATAAATTTTTATAAGGGTTTTGCTTTGAGAATTTTATTTATTTTAAGAGGGAATTATTTTAACGGACAAAAAGAATGGTTAAACAAAAATAAGCTATCAAAGTATTGTTTGGATTTAGATGAATTTAAATTTTTAGCTAGTGGTCTAAAAAGCCTAACAAATGGATACAAAAGCTTAGAACACGAAAATAACGCTGAAATTTTAAAAATGTTAATGAAATTCTTAGAACTTCGTATGCAAAAGGGTTATTTTTGCGTAGTAAATGCGCCAAATGTAAGTAATTCTTTACTTAAAGAGTATAAAAATTTAGCCCAAAAATACAGATACACATGCTATATAATTGACTTTAACTCCCTTAGCCTAGATGAGTGTAAGGAAAAAAATATTACACAAGCCCAGCAAAGCGGTATATTTATACCAGAGCATGTCTTAGAGGCTATAGATTACGCCTTAAATAAGGAAAAAATATCAAAAAAATACAAAATTTTAGATCCAAATGAATATAAAAAGGCTTTATTTAAAAGAAGAAATTTAAGCTCTTACAAAAAAATTCATCACATAGGCGATATACAGGGTTGTTTTTCCGTGCTTAAAAAGGCTATAAATAGAATAAAAGATGATGAGTTTTACATCTTTTTGGGAGATTATATAGACAGGGGAATAGAAAATGGCAAGGTTATAAAATGGCTTTTAAAAATAAAGGATCTAAAAAATGTTGTTTTACTTGAGGGAAACCATGAAAGACATCTTGTAAAATGGGCTAATAGACAAGTTTCAAGCTCTAAAGAATTTAATGAAAATACCATAAAAGATTTAAAAAAAGAAAAAGTCAGTCAAAAAGACGCAAAAGAACTTTATCCTTATTTTAAAGAATGTTTTTTATATGAATTTGAGGAAAAACTTGTATTTTGCTCTCATGGTGGGCTTTCTTATCTGCCAAAGGAGGATCATGAGCTTTCCTTTGTGCCTACAAGTGAGCTTATAATGGGTGTTGGTGGATATGATGATAGCAAGGTTGTGGGAGATTTATTTTGCAAAAATACAGATGAAAATACCTACCAACTCTTTGGACACAGAAATAAGCATAATTTTGACATACATATAAGCTCTAGAGCATTTTTATGCGAAGCCAAAGTAGATGCTGGTGGCTATCTAAGGGTGGTAAGCCTAAGTAAAAAGGGCTTTGAATGCAAGGAATTTAAAAATGAGGTTTATAGAAAATAAAAGCTATATGACTTAGATTTTAATTTTTAAATTAAAAGCCATCCTTAAGCCTTCTAAGCTGACTAAAAACCAAGATATATTTTTTTTAATACTTCACAAAGCAATTTTTAATTTAAAATTTTAAAAGTATTTAAAACTTAGAAAGTAAAAATAAAAAGTTAATTAACTTTTATAACTTCTTTATATATCTTCTTTTAAGTTATTTTCTAATCTTTCATATAAAAGAAAAGCTTTGTTTAAAATCTCTTATAAAATATCTTTTCTTATCTACACCATAATTTAGAATTTCATTTGTAGCTTTGTTTTTATTTTTAACTAGCTTTTAAGATGACTTTGTGTTTAAAGATGAAATTTGATTTTTAATGCTTTTGTAATATAAATTTACATTGTATGAATTTAAGTTATTAGAGATAGCATTAGGCACACTTCGCCTTTATTTAAATTTATGACAAAAATTATTAAAATTAAAAAAGATTTAGGAAAAGTATTGTTTAAATCTACACCTAATGTAAAAGGGAGAAAAAGATAAAAATTAAATTTTAAGAAAGTTGCAATATTTTAAAACTAAAAATTTTTTTTAAGCTAAATTTACAAATTTGCTTCATCTTTAAGCTTTTAAATCAA
>CASFHJ010000196.1 GCA_949294425.1 uncultured Campylobacter sp. | reverse complement strand
GTTTATATCTTTTTCCATTTGCTATCCAAGTCTCACCACCTATGGCAACACCGGCATAAAGACCAAAGCTATCAGAGCCTGAATTCATAAAATTATAAAGTGCATCAACTCCCACGCCATATTCTAAGACATTGTTGTAGTAGGTGTTTTGGGTTGTGGTAAAGATAGAGCCATTAGAAGCATTTTGTATAGTGCTTAAGCCTTCATTATAAGATACATTTTTCATAGAGCTATATCCATAGCCAAAATACAGGTATTTTCTATAGCCAAAATTTTCATTATAAAATGCCTTATCACCAAATTTTAGCATTATATTTTTCATATCATTACTTGCCTTTATGTCTCCTATTTGTTTCATATTTGTAGTGGTACTCCCTCCATCAGGCGGGAAGTTTGGAATTGTAATGGTAGCTGTGGCGTCTACGTATTGTCTAAATTTAGCCTCTCCTGAACCAAGTTCTACAGCTAAATAAAGCCCATCATCTTCAGCCAAGGCGTAGCTACTTAGACAGGCTATACAGGCAAGTGAGCTTAAAATTTTTTTCATAATTTTTCCTTTATTTTTCATGTTTAGCTACCCATTATATCGTTTTTTTTTTTTTTGGTTTTTTTATTTTTGTTATTTTTATCAAAAAAGTATTTTTTGTGTAAATTTGTATACAAATTTCATATAAAAATCTAAAAACTTATAAAAAGCTAGATGAAAATTATATTTCATTTATCACTTTTTGATATAATTTATCAATGCGTTTTATTTTTCTTATATCTTTTTTTGTCTTTTCTCATGCTTATGATTTAAATACCAGCATTTTTCGTCCCATTAAAAACCCTTCTTTTGGCTCTTTTGATCCTATAAATAGCACAAATATCTTTTTAGCAAATATCTTAGAAAGCGGAAAAGAGGGCGATAATACAGAGAATTTTATAGACCTTAACTCAAAAAGCATAAATATAAAAAATATAAACCTGCTTTACTCAAACGAGTACTCATCTTTGCTTTTTCAAAGAGAATTTTTTGTAAATGAAAACTATCTTAACTACTACAACGGGCTTGTAAATAGATTTCATTACAAGGATCTTACCTTAGGATTTAATGCCTTTACAAATAGGCATGAAAGGCAAGGGCTTTATAATTTTGGAGGAGAATTTCTTTATGGGAATTATTTTAAATTTTTTACAAATTACTATACTTTTGATAATGAATTTTTAGAAGATGACTTGGAAGTTGGGCTAAATTTTACCCTGCCTTTTTATTCTTATATCAATATAGACTTGATTAAGGATAATACAAAATTTACCCAGTCTTTAAATTTCAACCCTTATTCATTGTTTAATATAAGCTTAAATAGACAAATGAATTTAAACACCTTAGAGCCAAGAGAGGAGAGTTTTTCTATCTTTTTAAATTTTAATTTTTTCTACACCCAAAGCATAAGAAAACACTTTAAGAAAAATAGCTTAGAATTTAAGAGATATAATAATTATAATTTTTTCAAAAATCGATATTTGCGTTAATAATAAAGCATTATAATTTAGCACCCAGCCTTTTTTGATTTTATTTTTGAGGTTTTGTTTATGAATTTACCAAATTCTTTGGCAATATTTAGGATAATCTTAGCCCCACTTTTATTTTTCATACTCACTTATAAATTTGAGAACGTGCATCAAAGCTGGATAAATTATTTTGCCACCATAATCTTTTCTATAGCAGCCATTAGTGATTTTTTTGATGGCTACATAGCTAGAATTTGGAAACAAGTTACTACTCTTGGCGAAATTTTAGATCCTCTAGCAGATAAAATGCTTATACTAGCGGCATTCTTAGGGCTTTTATTTCTTGATAGGGCAAATGTTTGGGCTGTTTATCTTATCTTGGTTAGGGAATTTTTTATAACTGGCTTTAGGATAGTTATGCTAAGTGAAAATTTAAATGTCTCAGCCTCCTTTGCCGGTAAGATAAAGACCTTAGCACAGGTTATAGCCATTATATTTTTGCTTATGCACTGGCATTTTGCTGATTTTTTACTTTATGTAGCTTTGTTTTTGACGCTTTATTCTGGCTTTGAATATGTTTTTAAATACTACAAAGCAAAGGTTTCATCTTGAAGTCTATTTTATTTTTGCTTCTTATTTTGATAGCTGGTTTTTATTTTTTTTCTATAAATTTTTTAACTACTATATTTTGCATATCTTTTTTGGTTTTTTTTCATGAACTAGGGCATTTTTTAGCTGCTAGACATATGGGAGTTTGTGTGGAGGCTTTTTCCATAGGCTTTGGAAAGTCCTTATTTGAAAAAAAACTGGGAAAAACCACGTATAAGCTTTGTGCCTTGCCATTTGGTGGCTATGTGAAGTTAAAAGGGCAAGATGATCTTGATCCCTTAAAAAGAAATTATGATACAGATAGCTACAATGCTTTAAAGCCTTTGCAAAGAATTTACATACTCTTTGCAGGTTCTTTTTTTAACATCTTTTTAGCCTTTTTGCTTTATATAATCATAGGAAATTTAGGACTTGTAAAACAAGCAGCCCTTGTTGGAGATGTTATGAGTGCTAGTGCTGCTGAATTTTATGGTCTTAAAAAGGGTGATCTTATACTAAGCATAGATGATAATAAAATACGTAGCTTTGATGAAATTTCAAAGCATTTAAGCCTTGAAAAAATGAATTTTAAAATTCAAAGAGAAGATCAAATTTTAAATTTAAGTGTAGAAGCAAATCTATCAAAGGCTTATAATGAGTTTTTGCAAGAGGTTGAAAAACCAGTGCTTGGCATAAAATCTAGCACGGAAGTTGTGAGGGTTTTTAGAAGTGGTTTTGATTCTTTTGTCTTTGCCTTTGAAGAAAGCATAAATGCCCTTAATTTAGTCATACAATCAGTAATAAAGCTTGTAACAGCACAAATAGATCCTAAAAATATAGGAGGTGTTATTAGCATGGCTGATCTGACTTCAAGAGCTACTGATTCTGGGCTTTCTGTAGTTCTTTTAATCTCTGCTTTAATATCTATTAACTTAGGGGTTTTTAATCTCCTTCCAATACCCATGCTAGATGGAGGTCATATAGTATTTAATCTTTACGAGTTAATCTTTAAAAAAGAGCTTCCTATCAAGGTTTTTGAGGGCTTAACTTACTTGGGACTAGCCCTTTTAATATCCTTAATGCTTTTTGCGACCTACAATGATATACTTAGATTTGCTACAAGGTAGAAAATTGTATCAAACAAAAGCCTAAAATAAGACTTGCAAAAGCATAGATCTTATTTTTTAAAAAAGATATAAATTCTTTTAAACAGAGTATAAAAAGAGCTAAAAATACCAAAAAAGCGGCCTGAGCCATATTTATAAATTCAAAGCTAGGCAGTAAAAACCAGCCATTACTATATAAGCCACTGCTAAAATTATCCTCTTTTTTTCCTATAAAAAATTCTTGTATCTTACTTAGTTTTATATCTTCATCTACTAAGGGCCTATCTTTGCCACAGCTTCCACTTGCATGAAAAAAATGAATCTTATCTAAGGCTATGTTAAAAGCACTTACAGAGCTAGGGCAAAAACTTATCCCAAAGGGATTTGCTTCT
>CASFHJ010000195.1 GCA_949294425.1 uncultured Campylobacter sp. | reverse complement strand
AGCCCCAGCTAAAACCCTATCTACAAAAACTGCTCCGCTTTCTTTGTCTATCTCATATTTTATGTTAGAGCCATAAGGTATCTCTATAACTGCATTGATCTTGTTTGGAATCTCTCCAATGCCTATCTTTTTTATATCCATTTTTTCTCCTTGTTTTTAAAAAGTTATCAAACCTGTGCTGTGTGAGCTAAAGATTAAGACCTTAGCCTTTTCTTTTTTTATCTGTTCTATGAATTCTTTTCTTGTTTTTCTTGCTAAGTCTTTATCATAGTCGTATTGTATGCTTATGTCCGGATTTTTTATTTGCAAACTTGTATGAAGCAAATCAGCTACGAAAAAAAGCTTTAAATCTTTATCATTTAAGACAAAAATTCTGTGTCCCGGAGTATGTCCGTAAGTTTTTTGAGAGGATATTTGTATACTTTTTCCCTTTAAAAAGCTATCCTCATCTTTTAAAAATTCTGTTTTAAAATCCTTTATACTATCTTTTATAAACTCATCATTGCTTGATTTTAGCCACTCATATTCTTTTTCATCTATTATGAGTTTTGCATTGCTAAAAATATTTTTTTTATCCTTTAAGATGCCACCTAAATGATCTTTGTGCGCGTGAGTTAGTAAAAGATGGCTTATATCACTTGGCTTTGTATTTAGCTCTTTTAGGGCTGAGATTAAATTATCTTGCGTGTTGGCAAAACCAGTGTCGATTAAGGCTATAAAGTTCTTATTCTTTATAAGCATGATAAAATGCTTATTTTGCTTTTCTTTGCCAGATTTTAAATCCTTTTCGTATTTTTTTATCAAAGCCTCTTCTTTTTTATTTTTTGCTATTAGCTTATCATATGGTGGAGTAAGGCTTGTAAGGCTTATTAGATAAAGTTCATTATCCATAAAAAAGCCATTCTTTTTAAGCTCATCTCCTATATTATAAATTTTATAATCTTTTTTGTCTTGCTCATCTTTATTTATGAGACTTTCTAGCTTTAAGCTTAGGTTATCAGCGTTTAAAAATGATATAAGCATTATAAAAGATATGATGATTTTCATCTTTAGCCCCTTAAAATTTTATTTATAAGCTCTTTTAGCTCACTTACTATCTCATCTATGCTTCTTTCGCCATTTAGTTTAAAATGCAAGTTTTTTTTAGCGTAAAAGTCTTGAATTTCTTTTAGAGGATCTGTGTAGACCTTCATTCTATTATTAAAGACCTCCTCATTATCATCTTCTCCTCTTGATCTGCCTAAAACTCTGTTTCTAGCAACCTCTTGGCTCACTTCTATTTCTATAACAGCTCTTAGTTTTATCTCTTTTTCTAAGCTTAAGACCTTATCAAATTCTAGCATTTGCTCTACACTTCTTGGGTAACCATCTATGATAACAAGTGGGGTAGGAGCCTGTTTTAATGCCGATACTATAGTATCTACAACCACATTTAAAGGCACTAAATTTCCCTTAGATATAAAGCTGTTTATAAGCTGCCCAAGCTCACTTTTACTAGCAACTTCTTCTCTTAGTAAATCACCTGTGGAGTAATGCGTTATATTTTCATCTTCTTTTGCTATGATACTAGCATCTGTTGTCTTACCGCTACCCGGCGCACCTATGATTAAAAACAAATCTTTCATTTTAACTCTCCCTTATTTTAATAGCTAGTTCTTTTAAACTTGAAGCAGGAACTTCTGAAGGCGCATTAGTCATGAGACATTGCGCTCTTTGGGTTTTTGGAAAGGCTATAACCTCTCTTATACTCTTAGCCTTGCTTACTAACATTATGAGTCTATCAAGCCCTATGGCTATGCCAGCGTGAGGAGGAGCTCCAAATTTTAAGGCATCAAGTAAGAAAGAAAATTTTTCTTCTTGTTCTTCTTTTTGTATGTTTAAAAGCTTAAATACCTTTTCTTGGATTTCATTTTTATGAATTCTAACACTTCCGCCCCCAAGCTCAAGCCCATTTAAAACTATATCATAAGCTATTGATCTTATGTTTTCTAAGTCTTTTTCATCTATATTTTTTGGCATGGTAAATGGGTGATGCATGGCTGAATATGTGCCATCTTCATTTTTTTCAAACATTGGAAAATCAACTATCCACACAAAATTTAACTCATTCTCATTTACAAGCTTTAACTCATTTGCTAAAAATAGTCTAAATCTACCCATGTAATCAAGCACAAGCTTTTTTTCTCCAACACCGAAAAATACAACGTCTCCTAGCTCTAAAGAACATCTTTTTATAAGCTCATCTAAGTCCTTTTCATCAAAGAATTTACAAAGAGGACCCTTTAAGCCATCTTCTTTTACCTGCATAAAGGCTAAGCCCTTTGCTCCAAATTTACGGACATAGTCCTCAAATTTTTGCATCTGTCTTTTTGAAAAGATGGTATCTCCCTTTGGAACTCTTAGAGCCTTTGCTCTATTTTGCTTTGTATCCTTTGCTGGTTTTGAAAAAATTTCATTATTTGACCTAGAAAAAATATCAGCCACATCTATAAGCTCAAGATCAAATCTCAAATCAGGCTTATCGCTTCCGTATTTTTCCATAGCCTCATCATAAGGCATTCTTTTAAAAGGAATTTGCACTTCCTTACCACAAGCATTAAATACATCTTTTAAAAAGGTTTCAGCTACAAAGATAACATCTTCTTGAGTGCAAAACTCATTTCAAGGTCTATTTGCGTAAATTCAGGCTGCCTATCAGCTCTTAAATCTTCATCTCTAAAGCATTTTGCTATTTGAAAATACTTATCAAAACCAGAACACATAAGTAGCTGCTTAAAAAGCTGAGGGCTTTGGGGTAGGGCATAAAAATTTCCATTATGTATACGTGATGGCACTAGATAATCCCTCGCACCTTCTGGCGTAGCCTTTGTTAAAATAGGTGTTTCCACCTCCAAAAAGCCCATTTTGCTTAAAGAAGTCCTAGCTGCCATACAAGCCTTTGAACGTAGGGCAAAATT
>CASFHJ010000194.1 GCA_949294425.1 uncultured Campylobacter sp. | reverse complement strand
TTTTTTTCTTTTTTTGCTTTCAAGCTAGAAGTAGATGCTAGTGCTGATACCTTGCTTTTAGAAGATGACAAGGATTTAAAACTTTTTAAAGAATTTTCCTCTCATTTTCAAAGCGAAGATTTTTTAATGCTTGTTTATGATAGTGGAGATAAAAGCTTTGATAAAGAAAGCTTAGTAAAAATTCAAAAAATACAAAAAGAATTAGAAAAGATAAAAGGAGTGGATTTTGTCCTTAGCATAAGCTCTGCAATACTACTAAATAGCGATGATTTAAGCTTACAAGAAAGACTAAAAAGTCTACCAAACATACTTAGCAAGGAAATAAATTTAAGCAAGGCCAAAAATGAGCTTTTAAACCACCCTTTCTACACTGAAAATATCATCTCAAAAGATGGTAAAACAAGTGCTTTCATTATATATTTAAAAAAAGATTTAAGACAAAGCGAACTTGAAAGCTTAAAGGAAAAAAAAGAACTTTATACTAAAGAGCTTAAAGAATATAAAAAAGAAGCACTTTTAAAGCAAGAAAAACTCATAAAAGACATAAGAGAGCTTATAGCTAAGCAAGAAGATAGCAAGAATTTTTATCTTGGCGGACTTGCTATGGTAGCTGATGATATGGTTTATTACATCAAAAAGGATATGTTTTATTATTCTTTTGCCCTTATTTTCATACTTGCACTTGCTTTGTGGTATTTTTTTAGAAAGCTTATCTTTGTATTTTTACCGCTTTTTATATCTTTTATAAGCTTAAGCACTGCTAGTGGAATCTTTTATCTACTTTCTTTTAAACTAACTGTTATATCCTCAAATTTTGTGCCGCTGGTTTTAATTATTAGCCTTTCTTTAAGCATACATTTAAGCACCCATTTTATAGAATATTTCAACAAATTTAAAAACTCTAGCCAAAAAAGAATACTCTTAGCCACTCTTTTATCCAAAGCTAAACCAAGTTTTTACGCCATACTTACCACAATAATAGGCTTTTTAAGCCTGATATTTTCAAACATAAAACCCATAATTGATCTTGGCATAATGATGAGTATTGCTATTTTTGTGGCTTTGATCCTTTGCTATGTGTTTTTTGCAAGCACACTAAGTCTTTTAAGCAAACAAGAGTATAAAACAAAATACGTAACCTTAAGCTTCTTAAAAAAGATGGCTGAATTTAGCATAAAAAAAAGAATGCTAGTCTATCTTTTTAGCATAATAATAATTTGCCTAGCCCTTTTTGGAATTTCAAAGCTAAAGGTTGAAAATTCCTTTGTTTCATACTTTAAAGATGAGAGTGAGATAAAAAAGGGTATGCTAAAAATAGATGAAAAGCTAGGGGGAACCCTGCCTCTTGATGTGATAATAAAATTCAAAAAAGAGGAGCAAATAGATGCAAATCTTGATGATTTTGAGGCTGAATTTCAAAGTCTTAGCAAGAGCGAAACCTATTTTTTTGACTCGCAAAAAATAAGAATAGCAAGAAAGGTGCATAATTTCTTAAAAGAAAGAGAATTTGTAGGCTCTGTTTTGAGTCTAAATTCTACCTTAGAGCTAGGAAAGATGATAAATGATAATAAGGACTTAGACGATTTCAGCCTAGCTTTTTTAAATGAGAATTTAAGTGAAAATTTAAAAAAACAACTCTTATATCCCTATGTAAACATAGAAAACAACGAGTTAAGATTTTCAATGAGGATTATAGACTCAAATAAAAATCTAAATAGAAATGACTTTGTAAAGAAACTTAAAGAAGATTTAAAAATTCTTTTAAAAGATGAGAATGTAGATATTTACGTAACAAATGTAATGCTACTTTACAACAATATGTTACAAAGCCTTTTTTCCTCCCAGTTTGATACACTAGCCTTTGTGGTTTTAGCTATATTTGTGCTTTTTATCTATATCTTTAAAAGTGTGAAAATGGCTTTTCTAGCCATAGTATCAAATTTAATACCACTTAGTTTAATCTTTGCTCTCATGGGATTTTTAGGCATAGCACTTGATTTTATGAGTATAACCATATCCGCCATAGCCATAGGCATAGGGGTTGATGATAGTATACACTACATACATAGATTTATAAAAGAAAGACAGAAAAAGGCTCTTTTTAAGGCTATACTTACTAGCCATTATCAAATAGGAGCTGCTCTTTTTTACACAACAATAACCGTAGTTCTTGGTTTTGGCATAATGCTTACTAGCGAATTTGTGCCAACCATAACATTTGCACTTCTAATCATCTTTGTAATGCTGTGCCTTATGCTTGGCACTCTTATACTACTTGCCTCTTTGCTTTCAAGCTTTTATAAAAACTAAGAAAAATACATATTTACAGCTAT
>CASFHJ010000193.1 GCA_949294425.1 uncultured Campylobacter sp. | reverse complement strand
TATACCGGTTAGCTTTCTAAGGGCTTGAGACATTAGTCTTGCTTGAAGCCATACGTGTTGATCGCCCATGTCTCCATCAATTTCAGCCTGTGGAGTAAGAGCTGCCACTCTATCTACTACTAGTAAATCCACAGCCCCACTTCTTGCTATGGTTTCTACTATTTCTAAGGCTTGTTCGCCAAAGTCTGGTTGAGATATGTAAAGATTATCCGTATCTACTCCTAAATTTTTTGCATATCTTGTATCTAGTGCGTGTTCTGCGTCTATGAAGGCACACACTCCGCCTGATTTTTGGCATTCTGCTATTATGTGTAGTGTGAGTGTAGTTTTTCCAGAGCTTTCAGGTCCGTAAATTTCTATTATTCTTCCCTTTGGTACACCGCCAATTCCAAGGGCTAAATCAAGTCCAACCGAACCCGTGCTGATTGAATCTATATGTTCAACTTCTTTATCTCCAAGTCTTAAAATAGTGCCCTTACCAAATGTTTTATCAAGGCTTTTAAGTGCTGCTTCTAGGGATTTTTTCTTATTTTCATCCATTTTTTTCCTTTTTGAATTAAGCTTAAATTCTACAAAATGATTTTTACTATAAACTTTATTTTCTCTTTTTATTTTGCTAGAATTTGATTTTACTTTTAAAGGTTTTGTGATGAGAAAAAAAATAAGCTTAGCACACTCTCCAGACGCTGATGATATATTTATGTATATGGCTGTAAAATTTGGTTGGTTAGGACAGGACTTTGACTTTGAAAATATAGCCTTAGATATACAGACTTTAAATGAAAAGGCTTTAGAAAATTTTTATGATGTAAGCGCTATTTCTTTTGCTCTGTATCCTTTGATACGCGATGAATACGCTCTTTTACGCACGGCAGTATCTTTTGGGGAAGGATATGGACCAAAGCTTATAAAGAAAAAAGATAAGATCTTAAAGAAAAATTTTAAGGTAGCTTTAAGTGGAGCACACACTACAAATGCCTTGCTTTTTAAGATGAGGTATAAGGACGCTAGGATAGTTTATAAGAATTTTTTGGATATAGAAAAGGCTGTGCTTGACGGGGAGGTTGATGCTGGAGTTTTGATACATGAGAGTATTTTAGAATTTGATGATAGCCTTTGTGTTGAGGCTGAACTTTGGGATTTATGGCTTGATTTTGCAAAAGAAAATTTACCCTTGCCACTTGGAGGTATGGCTCTTAGGAGATCTTTACCCTTAAGTGATGCTATAAAGATAGAAAAAATTTTAACAAAAGCCGTATCCTTAGCACATAATAATCGCTTCATACTTTCTAAAATGCTAATACAAAGAAAGCTTGTAAGAGTGGACGAAGAAAAACTTGATATTTACCTAGATCTTTATGCAAATAAGAATTCTATCTCTATGAGCGAACTTCAGCTAAAAGCTGTAAATAAGCTTTTTGAGCTTGGTTTTAAAGAGGGATTTTATGATACAATGATAGATGTGAGTTCTTATCTAATACCTTTTGAGTATGAAGAGGCTAGAAATTCTTAATAAAATTTGCTATGATGTTAAAAATCTTTCAAGGGCTAGTCAATGGAAAGTGCTTTAGTTGCGATTGGTGTTCAAACCTTTAAGATTACACTCATGCTTTCTTTGCCCATGCTTTTAGCAGGGCTTATTGCCGGACTTATAATAAGTATATTTCAAGCCACTACCCAGATAAATGAGATGACCTTATCTTTTGTGCCTAAAATTTTACTTGTTGTTGTGGTGCTTATCTTTTTAATGCCTTGGATGATGAATGTTATGATAGATTTTACCACTAGCATTTTAAATCAAATTCCAAGCTTTATAAAATGATAATAGACTTTAAAAAATACTCTTCTGTGCGTATAGGAAAGGAATTTGAAGTAGAGCTTTTGGACGAGCTTAGAGATTTTAAGGGTTTTATAGTTGGTGGTGCTAATAATCTTTTAGTATCAAATGAGGACAAAAAACTTGGGATCTTATCTTCAAAATTTGACTTTATAAACATACTTGATAAAAACAAAGACTATATGCTTTTAGACATAGGCTGTGCCACAAAATCAGCTAAAATTTATAAATTTGCAAGAGAAAATAATCTTAAAGGTTTTGAATTTTTACACAAAATCCCGGGACTTCTTGGCGGACTTATAAAGATGAATGCGGGTTTAAAAGATGAGGATATAAGCAAAAATTTACTCAGCATACAAATTTTCAATGAGGAAAAAGAAAAAAAAGAGCTTGATTTTTCTTATAGGTTTTGTTCTGAAAAAAGTGTTATTTTTTCTGCTAAATTTAAGCTTTTTTATGGCTTTGATAAGGAGAAAGACGAGGCTTTAAAAAGCACAAGAGATAATCAACCAAGCGGTGCCTCCTTTGGTTCTATATTTAAAAATCCCCCAAAAGATCATGCAGGAAGACTTATAGAAGCCGTTGGCTTAAAGGGTTTTTCCAAAAATGACGCTTGTTTTAGCCAAAAACATGCGAATTTTTTGATAAATAAAAAAAATGCTAGTTTTGACGATGCTATCTTTTTGATAGAACTAGCCGAAAAAAGAGTCTTTGAAGAATTTGGTATAAGACTTCAAAGAGAGGTTGTTGTGATCTAGCTTAAGGCACTTAAAATATCACAAGCGTGTATTAAATCCTTTGCTATGCTTCTTGCTATGGCTGTGTCGTTCATTATCGATGTAGCCATAGTGTCAGTAATTCTTTTGTATCTTATTAAAGAGTCCAGCGAATTTGAAGAAATGGCATCATATTTTTTGATATTAAAATCAAGCTCTTGTCTTAACTCTTTTAGGCTTTTTTTATCCTCTGTTTGCAAGAGCTTTTTACTAAGTCTTAGTAGTCTTAATAAATTTCTTCTTAAATGTGAGTATTCCTCATTTAGGGCTTGGTTATTTGAAAAGGCGTATTTTTTGATATTTACTTGTAATTCCTTAGCACCTTTAACAGCGGCAGCCATAAACAAAGACGCCCTTTTTAAATCCATAAAAACATTTGCTTGTTCGTTGTATCCATGTGAAGAGCTTGAACGAACTATAAAGTCTATGATTTCTGAGTAAAGACCTTTAAAATTAAGCTTATATGAGTCATCAAAATCTAGATTAAGATCTTTATTTCTTTGTTTTACAAGCTCACTTACCTCGCTGCTTGAGTCTATATCCTCCTCTTTTACATTTATGCTAAGAGCGATTAAAAAAGAGGCTTTAGAAAAAAGATTTTTACTTTCTTTTACTAGGGTTTGTTTTGCACTATGTGCGAATTCTAGGGCACTTTCATTTAGATAAATAGCCCTTTGCTTTTGCTTGTTATCCTCCTTTATAAGCTTATCTAAGAAAAAGCACATTTGTTTTATGAAAGGGTAAAGAAGCACAACAGCTACTACATTAAAAATAGTTGTAAAAAGGGCTAGTTTTAGCACATAATCATCGTTTTTTATATTTAGCAAAAAGGCAAGATAATCAGTTGCGCTTAGATAGTATTTTATAAAAATTATAGATATAAGAGCTGCTATTAGATTAAAAAGCACATGGGTTGCTGTTATTTTTTTGCCTTGTGCGTTTGAGCCTATAGAACCTATGATAGTCATCACAGTGCTTCCTACATTTGCTCCTATGGCTAGAGCAACAGCATTTTCATAAGAAACCTGTCCCACGCTTAAGGCTGCTATGGCTAGAGTTAGTGTAGCGTGAGAGGATTGAGTAAGAGCGGTGATTCCTATGCCTATTATAACGTAAACTATGAGCCCTAAAAAGCCTTGCATTTGGTACTTGCTTATATCAACGCTGTCCTTGAAATTTTCAAAACCTTCTTTCATGTAAGAAATTCCAAGAAATAAAAAGCCAAGAGAGAGTATAAAAAGTCCTATATGCTTTTTTGTCTTATTTTTATTAAAATAAAGTATCACGCCAAAGATTATAAGAGGCATGGCATAAAGTGAAATTTCACTTTTAAGCCCAAAATACCCAACTATCCATGCTGAAAATGCTGTTGAGAGATTTACCCCATAAATCATAGCCACACCGGCTTGTAAGCTTATTAAAGAAGCACTTAGAAAAGATATGGCTATAACAGAGACTAAACCACTTGATTGAACTATGGTGCTTAGGCTAAAGCCAAAGATAAAGGCTTTGTAGTTTTTATCAGCTACCTTATGCAAGATCTTATCTAAAATTCCGCCAGAAAGCACCTTAAAAGCATCTTGTAG
>CASFHJ010000192.1 GCA_949294425.1 uncultured Campylobacter sp. | reverse complement strand
AAGCCCACAAGCCCCACATCAGCTATTAGTTTTAGCTCTAAACGCACCAGCTTTTCTAGTCCTTTTATGCCCTTTTGTGCAAAGTCAGGCACTTGATTTGTAGCACTTTTAAACCTAGCATTGCCCCTGCCTCCAAGCCCTCCTTTTAAAAAAAGCTCTCTTTGTCCCTCTTCTTTAAGATCTAGTAAAAGCTCCCCGCTTTCACTATCTATCACCTGTGTTCCTTGCGGCACTTTTAATTCTAAGCTTTCTCCTTTTTTGCCATTTTTATTTCTCTTTTCCCCGTCAGCTCCGTTTTTAGCTCTAAGCTCTTTTTTGCCCTTGTAGTTTAGTAAGGTATGCATATTATTATCACACACAAAATACACATCTCCTCCGTCTCCTCCGTCTCCTCCGTCTGGTCCTCCTAAAAGCACGTGTTTTTCTCTGCGAAAGCTAACCGCTCCCTTTCCGCCATTTCCAGAGGCTATGCTAAGTTTTACACTATCTATAAACAAAGTCTTTCCTATCTAAAGTTTTTTTCATAAATCTTTTATAAATTCTTTGAAAATATATTATAATCTAAATTTCATAATATCAGCACTAAGGTAAGACATGGGAAAGTTAAAAGTAGGCGTTTTAGGCTCTAATGGCTACGTGGGATACGAGCTTGTAAGGCTTTTGTTAAATCACGAAAAGGTTGATTTATGCTATCTTAGCTCTAGGACAAATAAGGGCAAAAAATACTACGAGCTTTATCCAAATTTATACTCAAGGCTTGATTTAAGCTTTGAAGATGTTGATATTAATAAATGCTTAGACTTAGACTTGCTTTTCTTTGCCACCCCACATGGCTTTAGCTCAGAATTTATAAATGCCTCTCTTTTAAAAAGGCTAAAGATAATAGATCTAAGTGCGGATTTCAGGCTTAAAAATTCTAATATTTATGAGTCTTACTATAAAAAAGCCCACCCCGCAAAAGATCTTTTAAAAGAGGCTGTTTATGGTCTTTGTGAGGTTCATAAAAAAGAGATTAAAAAGGCTAGTTTTATAGCAAATCCGGGTTGTTATACGACTTGTTCCATACTAAGCTTATACCCTCTTTTAAAAGAGGATCTTATAGATGAAAATTTTATAATAATAGACGCAAAAAGTGGAGTAAGCGGAGCTGGAAGAGAGGCAAAAAGCGATAATTTGTTTTGTGAGGTGAATGAAAATTTCAAAGCCTATGCCCTAAGCACACATAGACACACTCCAGAGATAGAACAAGAGCTTTCCTTAGCTCTTAAAAGAGAAGTAAGGGTGCAATTTAGCCCTCACTTACTGCCCGTGCAAAGAGGGATTTTAAGCACCTCTTACACTAGGCTTAAGGAAAAAATTACTCAAGAAGAGCTTAAAAAAATCTATAAAAAATACTATGAAAACGAATATTTTATAAGGCTTTTACCAGATGAAATTTTGCCTCAATTAAAATTTACAAGAGGCACAAATTTTTTAGATATAAGCTTAAAGCTTGATGAAAGAACATCAAATTTAATCATACTTGCAAACCTTGATAATCTCATAAAAGGTGCTGCAGGACAGGCTGTGCAAAATATGAATTTGCTTTTTGGCTTTGATGAAAAGCTTGGCTTAGAAAATTTATCTATGATATAAAGGAAAAATGATGATAGTTAGAGCTATGAAAAAAGAGGATTATGGTGGAGTTTATGAGCTTTGGTGCAAGATAAAAGGCTTTGGCATAAGAAGCATAGATGACAGCAAGGAAAGCATACATAGATTCTTAGATAGAAATCCAAATTTAAGTGCTGTTGCAGAGATAGATTCTAAGATAGTTGGAAGTATTTTGTGCGGACATGACGGACGCACTGGAGGCTTTTATCATGTTTGCGTTGATGAGGCTTACAGAAAAAGAGGCATAGCACATGAAATGAGTAAATTTTGCCTAGACGCATTAAAAAAGGAAAAGATAAACAAAATAGCCCTTATAGCTTTTAAAAATAACGACCTTGGAAATACCTTTTGGAGCCACTATGGCTTTTGTTTAAGAGAGGACGCAAACTACTACGATCTTTCCTTAAATGAGTTAAATTTAACAAATTTTAACGAGTGAGTAGCCTTAAAATTCTACTTTAAAATTGCTTTTTAAGCAAGTAAGCTAAAATCTCCAAACAACCTTGTTTGTGTGCTTTGCTTAAAAGCCCAAAGATTCTAAAAATTTGCACAAAAATGCTTCTCACGAACGATAATCTCGCAAAGCAAATCTCTTTTATGCGGATTTTACCCATAGCCTTGCTTTTTATATCTTAAAACACTCACACACTAAATAATTTTGTAAAATAAGTTTCAATATTAGCATTAGATTCTAAACTCATGAAATCGATTTTAAAAAGCTCTCATTATCGATAAAAACATCAAGATTACCAAAATAATAAGGCAGTCTATTAGCAAAGCTTTTGAAATGATATATTTGGAACAAAACTTGCTTACACTTTGCTAGCAATATTTTGAAAGGATTTACTATGGGTTTAAAGATAAACACCAACATAGGTGCATTAAACGCACATAATAATATGCTAGTAAATTCAAGGGGTTTAGATAGCTCACTTGAAAGACTCTCCTCAGGTCTTAGGATAAATTCTGCAAAAGATGACGCTTCAGGCATGGCAATAGCTGATCAGCTTCGCTCTCAAGCCTCTACCTTGGGTCAGGCTATAAACAATGGAAATGATGCTATGTCTATACTTCAAGTTGCAGATAAGGCTATGGACGAGCAGCTAAAGATACTTGATACCATAAAGACAAAGGCTACTCAAGCAGCTCAAGATGGGCAAAGCACAAAGACAAGAAATATGCTTCACGCAGATATTAATAGACTAATGGAAGAGCTTGATAATATCGCAAATACCACCTCCTTTAACGGCAAACAACTCTTAAGCGGGGGCTTTATAAATCAAGAATTTCAAATTGGTGTTAGCTCAAACCAAACCATAAAGGCAAGTATAGGCTCAACCCAAACAAATAAAATAGGTCTTACTCGTTTTGAAACAGGACAAAATGTCTTGCAAGATGGTGAAGTTAGCATGACTATTAGAAACTATGACGGGGTGAATGATTTTACCTTTCCAAGAGTTACTATCTCAACTTCCGTTGGAACAGGGCTTGGAGCCTTAGCTGAGGAGATAAACAGAGTAGCTGATCTAACAGGAGTTAGAGCTTCTTTTAGTGTGCAAACTCAAGGCTCAACCCCTATAAAACAAGGCGTTACTAGCGAGGATTTTTCTATAAATGGTGTTATCATAGGAAAGATAGAGTATAGAGACAATGACAACAACAATGCCCTCATAGCAGCCATAAATTCTAAAAAAGATACCACAGGAGTTGAAGCAGCAAGAGACCCAAACGGGCACTTGCTTTTGACCTCAAATGACGGCAGAGGCATAGCCATAACAGGATCCATAGGAGCTGGAGCTGGTATCCCTATAAATATGCTTGAAAATTATGGTCGTTTATCCTTAGTGAAAAATAACGGAGGCGATATATCCAAAGAAGGCACAGGCTTTGGCTTTGATGATGATAAGCTAGTTTCTCAAGCCTCTGTTTCTTTAAGAGAGACAAAGGGTAAATTATCTCAAAAACTAGCTGATGCCATGGGTTTTAACTCCTTTGAAAGACTAGCCACCTTAACCATAGGTGTAAGCTCTTTAACGGTGCTAAATGGCACAGGTCTTAGCACCTATACCCAGCTTGTTTATTCTAATGGTAGTGGTTTATCAGCGTTTAGAACAACTGCTGCTTCTATGATAGGACAAAATATAGACATAGGACCCGGACTTGGTATACTTTCAACTATGGGCTTATCAACTAAAGGATTTTCACCCTTAGCAAATATGATTTCTAGCATTAAATTTTCAAATGTTTATAACGTAGCTTTAAGTAACGTCTCTACCATAGCTGGAGAGCTTGTGGTTATGACCGCTGCGGCTAATGGGCTTTCTACCATTTCTGTGCTTGGTATACAAAGAACTGAGGAAAGAAAGATGCAAATAGGCTTAGAGCAAACCGCTGGTGTAACCACTCTTCAAGGTGCTATGGGCGTGATGGACGTAGCAGAAACTGCCATCATAAATTTAGACCAAGTTAGAGCAGATATTGGTTCTGTGCAAAACCAGCTACAAGTAACAGTAAATAACATAAGCGTAACCCAAGTAAACCTAAAATCAGCAGAATCAACCATAAGAGACGTGGACTTTGCAAGTGAGAGTGCGAATTTCTCAAAACACAATATCTTAGCACAAAGTGGCTCTTACGCACTAGCTCAGGCTAACGCCTCCCAGCAACACGTCCTACAACTCTTACAATAAAACTTAATAAGCTATCAAAAAACCAAAGGATAGCTTATTGCTTAATCTATTATAATTTGTCAGGCTTTGTGCATACCCGTAGTAATACTGCAAATAATAAAATACCCCGTTATCAAAGAGATCAAAGCCTGTGTTTAACTCTAAGCCTAGCTTGTTGTCTTTGAAATTTAGGTTATTTTTTAGCACTAGCTCTGAAAAAAAGTCCTTTTTTACATATCTTAAAGAAAGCTCGAAATTTCCTATGTAATGAAGTATGTCTTTGTTATCGTCTTTATTTTCTGGCAGTCTATACCAAAATCTAGGCTCTATACCAAGGTCTTTTTGCTGAAAAAGAAAGGCAAAATAAAGTCTATTCCAAGATCTAGACTCGAAATTTTCATTAGCCTTGCCGTTTGACTCGTGCATTAAAGATACTCTTATATTTTTTAAGGCAGAAGCTAAATTTAAAGGGATATTTACAAAAAATTCTGGCTTAAAATTTAGCTCATTAAAGGGTGCTGAGTCTTTGTAGGCTTGCCACCAAGCCTTTTGAGTGTATGCAAAATAATAATTTTCATTTAGTGAAAATAAGTTTTCAAAAAGCAGCTTTTTTATGCTTAGCTGAAATTTTATCTCCGCTCTTTTTTCATCTGGATATTTGCCCTTAAAGGTGTAGGAAAGAGGCAAAAAATAGTTTTTTTCATGAGTGCTTATGTTAAAGGCGTTATTAAAACTCGTATCCTTAGCCTGAGAAAAAAGTGCAAAAAAGATGAAAAATAATAAGAATCTAAACATTTTTAACTAAGCCCGTGCTAACATGCATTTTAAAATCATAATGAAATTTTAAGCCAAAAAGCATTAAAATAAGCTAAAAATGAGACTTTGCTATGAAATACAGCGCCTTAATTCAAATACAAAACTATCTTAGAACTTTTGAAAAAATCAAAAATGCAAAAAGAGTAGATGATAACTTACTTAAGCTTTGCTTTGATAAAGAGGAGCTTTTTTTTGACCTACAGCCTTCAAGATCAGGCATTTATAAGGCGGAACTTTTAGAAAAAGAGTATAAGGCTCCCTTTGATCTAGCTCTTAAAAAATACCTCACAAATTCCAAGATAAAAAATATCTGCGTCTTACAAAATAATAGAATTCTAAAACTAGAGCTTTCATTAACTAAGGCTTATAAAAGCTTTGATTTTAGCCTTTATTTTGAATTTACGGGCAAAAATACTAATGCCATAATAACAGATGAAAAAAAAGTCATACTTTCTGCCCTAAGATATAGTCAAAACTCAAAAAGAAGCATAAAACCGGGGCTAATTTTAGAGGATTTAGAGGGCATAGAGATAAAGGAAAAAGAAGTTTTTATAGATGATTTTGAAAGCTATTTTAGGCTTTCTTTTTTGAGCTTAAAACAAGATGAGCTTTTAAAACTAAAGGAGCAAAAAAAATCTAAGCTAAAAACCAAGCTTTTTTTAAATGAAAAAAGGCTTAAGGAGCTTGAAAAAGAGGACTTACTTTTAGAAAGGGCAAAAAATTTATCCTTAAGAGCTGATGTGCTTTTTGCAAATTTATACCATATAAAAGAGTATGAAAGAAATTTTAGTTTAAAAGATTTTGAAGGAAATGAGCTTGTTTTTAAGCTGGAAAAATCCGCAAAGCTTAGTGCAAATGATTTTTATAAGGAGGCAAAAAAGCTAAAGCAAAAGGTTAAAAATTTGCACTTACAAAGACAAAATTTAGAGCAAAAGATAGAAAAGCTAAATGTCTTGTTAGAGCTAGTTCAAAACGCTTCCTCAAAGACAGAGCTTGATATTTTGCTTCCAAAAAAAGAAAGGATTGATAAAAGGGAAAAAAAGCAAAGCCCTGTTTTAAGCTTTTATTTTAAGGATTTTAAGATAAGTGCGGGTAGAAATGAAAGTGCTAATGAATACCTGCTAAAAAATAGCAAGAAAGATGATTTATGGTTTCACGTAAAAAATTTATCAAGTGCTCACGTTTTTATACACTCAAACAAGACTATATTTAGCGATGATGTGATAAAATTTGCCTCAAGACTTTGTGTAAATTTATCAAATCTAAGTAGAGGTTCTTATTTGGTGGATTATACGCAACGAAAATTTGTTAAAATACAAGAAAAGGCTTTTGTGTCCTATACAAATTTTAAAAGCTTAAGCGTAACAAAGGAATAGTTATGGCAATTACACCTCTTGGAAATTCTAATTTTATCCAGCAAAATGCACCCCTTGCCTCTACACATTTAAGCAATGAACAAGCAAAGACGAGTTTTGCAACCATAGCAAATTTAAGCGAATTTCAAGAAAAAGAAAAGCTTGTAGATAAGCTTGAAAAGGTAAATGAAAGCCATGAGATAAAAGAGGAAATAAAAGAAAAAAAAGATGAGGAAGGACAAAAAAAGCGTAAGCAAGATGAAAAGAAAGAGCCGCAGGATTTGGAGCTTGTTTTAGAAGAGGATAAAGAAAATGAGGACCTTGAACCTAAAGATTCTCAAAAGATGAAACGTCTTGATTTAAGCATTTAAGGAGAAAATTATGTTTGATATAAAAAGGATAGTAGCAGGGCTTGTGATGTTTGGCGCTGTTATAATCATCGCCTTAATAGATGATAAGATCTTAAGCTTTGTGTGTTTTGCTGCACTTTTATTTTTTGCCTTTAATGAGGCTAAAAATCTTTTCAAAGCAGAACAAGCAAGTGTTGTTTTGGCGCTTTTATTTTTTCTAATAGCCTTTTTCACAGAGCAAGTGCTTGCCTTAAGCCTAGTTCTTGTAGCCTTAGTTTTTGGCTACCTAGCTTATAAAAAAAGCGAGGATATAAAAGATGTCTTACCTTACATATACCCTAGTGTTCCTATATTTGCCATGTGGCATCTTTATGTAAATAATGGCATGTTTGAGCTTTTTTGGCTGATTTTTATAGTGGTTGTTTGTGATAGCTTTGCTTATTTTACAGGAAAGATCATAGGCACTAAAGCCTTTTCTGCTTCAAGTGCTTCAAAAACCATAGAGGGAGTAGTTGGTGGCATTATCTTTGCTACCTTATTTGGTTCTATTTTTGGCGTTTTTTCTTATGGTTTTTTCTTTTCTTTATTTGTATCCTTTGTAGTGGCTTTTTTTGCTGTGCTTGGAGACTTGATAGAAAGTTATCTTAAAAGAAGAGCAAACCTAAAAGACAGCGGCTCTTTACTACCCGGACACGGAGGCATACTAGACCGAATAGATGCTGTTATGATAGGGTCTTTAGCTATGGTTGTGCTTGTATGATATTATGCGGAAGCACCGGTAGTATAGGACTTAGCACCTTAAAACTTGCAAGAAAATATAAGCTAAAAATTTCAGCCCTTTCTTGCGGGGAAAATATAAGCTTATTAAATCAACAAATAAAAGAATTTAAACCAAGTTTTGTCTGCGTAAAAAACAAAGAGGATAAAGCCTTGGTTAACTTTGATAAGTCTAGAATTTTTAGTGGACAGGACGGACTTGAAAAACTTTTAAGCGAAAGTGATGATGAGCTAGTTTTAAATGCCATAGTTGGCTTTGCTGGTTTTAGAGTGAGCTTAGCAGCCAAGAATTTTAAAAAAATTCTAGCCCTTGCAAATAAAGAAAGCTTAGTAGTTGGTGGTAAATTTTTAAAAGAAACAAAGATAAGGGCTATAGATAGCGAACACGCTGCTTTGTCCTTGCTTTTAAAGGGACAAAAAAATATCAAAAGACTTTTAATCACAGCAAGTGGAGGGGCATTTTTTAAACATAAGCTAAGAGATTTAAAAAATGTTAGCGTAAAAGAAGCTTTAAAGCACCCAAACTGGAGCATGGGTGCAAAGATAACCATAGATAGTGCTACAATGGCAAATAAGCTTTTTGAATTTTTAGAAGCTTATCATTTATATGG
>CASFHJ010000191.1 GCA_949294425.1 uncultured Campylobacter sp. | reverse complement strand
ACGCTCATCTACTAAAAGAACTATTAGATGAATTTCTGGATTATTTTTTGATATTGCCGTAGCTAATTCCTTCATAAGCTCAGTTTTACCAGTTCTAGGAGGTGCTACTATAAGTCCTCTTTGTCCCTTGCCAATTGGGGTAAAAAGATCAAGCACCCTACCCGTTAACTTGCTAGGTTCATACTCTAACTTTATCTTTTCTGTAGGAAATATTGGAGTTAAATTATCAAAAAGCGGTCTTTCTCTAGCCTCTTGCAAGGGCATATAATTAACGGCTTCTATCTTAAGTAAGGCGTAGTATTTTTCCTGATCCTTTGGCTCTCTAACCTGTCCTGTTACTATATCACCTACTCTGAGTGCGAATTTACGAATCTGTGAGTTTGAAACATAGGCATCATTTATACTATCGCTTAAGTTAGAATCCACTCCACGCAAGAAACCATAGCCATCTGGCGAAACCTCTAAAATTCCTGTAAAAAGTATGAAGCCGCCTTGCTTAGTCTGTGTCTTTAAAATTTCAAATATAAGCTCTTGTCTTCTTAATTCTCTTGGGCTTTCTACTCCAAGCTCATTAGCTATCTTTACCAAATTTTCTAAGTCAAGTAACCTTAAATCTTCTATTTTATAACCATCAACTGGTATGTGCGTTCTTTGTTTTTTAGTATTCTCCATAAAACCTCATTAGTAGTAAAAGCAGTTAAAAATAAAGTTTGAAAAAATATATTTTTGTCAAATTCAATATTTTTCCATATAATTATACAAAAAAAAATACTTAGAAAAGAATAAAATGAAATGTAGCCATTGTAATTTAACTTTCAAAAAAGAAGATATGATAGAAGATGAGGGAAGGCATTTTTGTTGTAATGGTTGCAGAAGTGTTTTTAAGCTCATAAACTCAAATGGCTGGGGCGATTTTTACTCCCTTCGTGCAAATAAGAGCTTAGAACCTGTAAGCTTTGCTGAAATCAAAGACTATAGCAACTTCATCAAAAAAACGAGCGAGGGTTTTAGTGAAATATATCTACATATAAAAAATATCCACTGCTCTGCCTGTGTCTGGCTAAATGAAAAGGTTTTAAGCCAAAGCAAGGGAATTATAGAAGTTTCAGTAAATTTGGTAAATCACAAGGCTTATATAGTTTTTGACGAGGAAGAAATAAGTCTAAGTGAAATTTTAAAGCTAATAGCTAGTATAGGGTATAAAACAAGTGCTTATGATCCCTTAAAACAAGAACAAAAGGCTGTGGAGCTAAAAAGAGCTTTTTACGCAAAACTTGTGGTAGCTATAGCCTGTGTTATGAATATAATGTGGCTTGCCATAGCAAAATACGCTGGTATGTTTAGTGGCATGAGTGCTGAGGTAAAAGATATTTTAAATTTCTTTGAATTTATACTTTGTTCTGTAGTGCTTTTTTACACTGGTTCAGCCTTTTATAAGAGTGCTTACATGGCTCTTAAGACAAAAGAAATAAATATGGACTTTTTGGTAATAAGTGGAGCTACACTTGCTTATACCTACTCCTTATACGCTATGTTTGCAAGGCTTGATAATGTTTATTTTGATTCTGTTTCAATGATAATTTGCTTTGTTTTCGTGGGAAAATACTTAGAAGTTCTTAGCAAAAAACACGCAAGTGATACGATGGATTCTTTAAATGACTTTTTAAACTCCAAGGTCTTAGTGCAAGAAGGGGAAGACTTTGTAGAAAAAGATGTATACGAGGTAAAAATAAAAGACAAGATAAAGCTAAGTGCAGGAGATAAGATAGTAATAGACGGATTTTGCATAAGCGGAGAGGCTAGTATAGATAGCTCTAGCTTAAGCGGAGAAAGTGAACCTATCTTAGTGCAAAAAGGAGAAAAGATAAACTCAGCTTGTATAGTGCTAGATGGCTCTTTGATATATGAAGCTAGCTCGCTTTATAAGGATTCTAAACTAAGCCAAATAGTATACTTGCTTGAAAAAGCACAGCACTCAAAGCCAAAAATTCAAAGCCTAGTAGAAAAAATAAATGTTAAATTTTCTCGTGTTGTTCTTTTTTTATCCTTTATTTGTCTTTGTTTTTGGCTATTTTACAAGGAGCAAAGCTTTGAATTTTCTTTAATGCATGCAATATCACTAATAATCATTTCTTGTCCTTGTGCCTTAGCTCTTGCCACTCCAATTAGCACTATAAATGCTATATTTTCAGCCCTAAAAATGAAAATTCTAGTAAAAAATCCAAATTCTTTAGAAAGCCTTTCAAAGTGTTCTACAGCGGTATTTGACAAGACAGGAGTCTTAACAAAGAATAAATTAAAAATTTCAAAATACAAGCTAAGTGCTAATTTAAATTTAGACGAGTTATTAAGCTTTGTAAAACTTTCAAAGCACCCTGTAAGCTCATCTTTAAAAGAATTCTTAGAAGAAAAAGGAGCTAAAGAAGCAAAGCTAAATTTTAAAGATATAAAAGAACTAAGGGCAAAAGGAATTTACGCAAGATCTAATAATGATGAATTTATAGGTGGTTCAGCATTTTTTTTAAAAGAATATTTTATAACTTTAGAGCAAGACTATAAAGATACTCATTTTATCTTTGCGAAAAATAAAGAGCTTTTAGCTTATTTTGAATTTGAAAGTGAGCTTGAAAACGCAGCTCTAGAGCTAATAAATTATCTTAAATCCTTAAAATTTAGAATTTTAATACTAAGTGGGGATAATGAAAAAGCAGTAAAAAAAATAGCACAAAAACTTGATATAAAGGAATATAAGGCTTCTTGTTTGCCAGAGGATAAAATGAAAGAGATTATAAAACTAAATCAAAGCTCTAATACCTTTTTTGTTGGAGATGGTATAAATGATGCTTTGGCTTTGAAAAACTCAGCAGTTTCAATCAGTATAAAACAAGGCTCTGATTTAGCTATGCAAAGTAGTGATTTATTATTACTTGACTCATCTTTGCTTGGAGTAAAAAGAGCTATAAAGCTATCAAAAAAAACATATAGGATAATAAAGCAAAATTTAGCCTTTTCTTTATGTTATAATGCCCTTAGCATAAGCCTAGCTTTTTTAGGACTTATAAATCCTTTAATAGCTGCTGCGTCCATGTCTTTTTCAAGCCTGGTAGTAATTTTAAATTCTTTAAGGATAAGAAATGAGTAGTGTTTTAATGATGATGATAGGAGTATCGATTTTTGTATTTTTTATAGCGCTTTTATCTTTGCTTTGGGGCATTAAAAATAAGCAATTTGACGATGATTATAAATTTACTAGTCTAAATGATAGTGAAGAAAGCTTACAAAACGCCATAAAAATGGAGCAAAGAAAAAAGGAGTTACTTAAAAATAAAAAGGCTAAGTAGCCAAAAATTAAAGCTTGTCCTCATTTTTGCTTAAATACTCAAGCACACTTTTAGTATCAGCTTTCATTGTGCTATCTCCCCTTACCCAGCCAGCCGGACAAAGCTCTCCATGCTCTTTTACAAAAAGCATGGCATCTACCATTCTTATTAACTCGTCTATGTTTCTACCAAGCGCTATATCATTTACTACAAGATGCTTTACTATAGCATTTTCATCTAGCAAAAAAGCAGCCCTAAGAGGGATAGCATCTTTGTATAAAACATCAAAGCTTCTAGCTATAGACCTAGTTAAATCAGCTACCATAGGGTAGACAAGCTGTCCTACGCCTCCTTT
>CASFHJ010000190.1 GCA_949294425.1 uncultured Campylobacter sp. | reverse complement strand
GTAAGAGGCAAAGGGATGAAGACTTCTTATGCTATCTTTTTGATTTAGCAAGTAGTTAGAAAAAGCACCCAAATTCGCCCAAGTATATCTTTCATAAACTATATCTGTATTACAAAGCTGAAAACTCATACTTTGAGTCATCAAAGTAGCCTTATCTTTACTTGCTTTAAAAACGGCCTCTTTTATGCTATCTAGTAAATCAAATTTATTTTTTGAGTCAAAGCTTCCTAAATTTGCAAGATTTCCAGCCATAAAGACTACATCTAGCTCCTCATTTACATTTTCTTTTATAAGTCTTTCAAAGTCTTTTATCTTGTAATCACTCATTTTCTTCCTAATTTTTTAAAAAATTTTCCCAAAAATCTACAAAAACATAGTTTGACAACACAAAGCCAAGAGGTAAATTTATCAAAACACCCATGAAAAATGCCAAAAAAGGCTTATAAGAAAGCCTTAAAAGCTCTTTAAAACTCGTGCTTAAACCTATGCACAAAAAACCTATGCTAAAGATATGGTTTCTAAGCTCTTTCATAAGGGCTAGACTTTCCTTTTCAAAAAGTATCTTGCTCTCATCTTTTAAAAAGTGTAAGAACAAGGTGCTTAAAATGCAAAGTGCAAAAAAGCCAAGTATGAATTTTGGAAAGCTTTTTACTAGCATTTTTGCATTTATTTTTTCCTTGCTTTTTTCCCACATACTTATAGAGATAAAGCTAAAAAGTATAGCCCAAATGCCTATAAACATATCCCTTCCCACAACCTTAACTAAGGTAAAAGCCGCCACAGCTCTTTCATCTCCTAAGGCTTGTGCTGCGGCAAGTCCGGCAGAATCAGCAAATTCGCTAGTGCCTATAAAGGCTCCAGCAACCCCTGCGTCTAAGTTTAAAAATTTAGAGAAAAAAGGTAGGATAAAGACCATAATAAGAGCAAAAAATACAACTATACTAATACTTGCTGAGATATGCTCTTTTTTTGCCTTACAAGCATTTCCTACTACTATAGCAGCACTTACTCCACAAATCGAACCCCCAGCTGCTAAGGTAGCTGAAAATGGTTTTTCAAGCTTAAAAAGCCTACTAGCAAAAAAATATATACAAATAAAGCTTATTATGCTTACTATACAAGCTTGTAAAATAGCTACAAAAGAGGCTTCTAGCATTAAATTTAGACTAAAACTTGCACCCATTATGACTATGCCTGTTTTTATGTAAAGCTCTGTGCTAAGAGAGTTTTTAAAAAAGCTTGGTAGCTTAAATAAATTTCTTAGAAAAATCCCAAGTAAAAGCGCTATTAAGGCACTTTCAAGCTGCATATTTTTTATAAAAGCATGTTTGCTTAGTAAAAGGACTATGAAAAAAAGAAAAAAAAGTATGCTAAAACTATAAAAAAAGCTTTTAAACTCATATCCTAAAACTTTAGCAGCACTTAAAAAACAAAGAGCTAGTAAAAGATATAAAAGCAAAAAAGATAGAGGATTAAAATCCTTAAAGGCTTGTTTTATGTTTAAATCCTGCCAACTTGAGAGCCTTAAAGAAAAAAGCTCTAATGAGCTTATATTTAAAAAAAATACAAGGCAAAGAAAGAAAAAAAGAAAAAAGCCTATGAATAAGCTTAAAATGTCCTCGTTTTTCATTTTACCTTCTTTATAAGTTTATGCTTTAAAAGCTCATCTACAAGATCTTTTAGCTCATAAGCTTTTAGCTTTAAAATATCAGCTATTTCAAAAAGTTCTCTTTTTCCATCACAATAAGCCAAAAAATCAGCTATCAAAGGTCTTTGATTTTTTAAATTTAAGGTTGGATAAAGTCCTCTTTTTCCTAAATTTGGCTCACAAATTATCTTGCTTTTATATTTTTCATTGTATTCTAAATTTAATATAAGCTCTTGCAAGGCTTTAAATGAGTTTAAAAGCCCTTCTTTGCTTATGTAGCTTAGATTATCAGCTGAGCTGTGATACTGCTTAAATTCCCCGTATTTTGTCCTACAAAGCCCCACAACTCCTAAATTTACTAAGGCACTATTAAATTGTCTTTCATCGCTACCTCTAAACAAAAAGCTAAATTCCTTAAAATTTTTCTTGTTTTTGTAAGTGTGAAGTGCTATCTTATCGCTTAAGGTATCGCCACTTGGGCTGTGTATTAAGGAGTAGTTATCATCATCTCCTAAGCATGAAAGCACAAAACCAGCCTTAACTCTTTTTTTAAGCTTTTTTGAATTCTTGCTTATATAAACTATGGAGCCTATGGTTTCTGGTATTAATACAAAGCGGTATCTGTATTTTTTATCTTTTAACTCTCTTAGCCATTTTGCCAAAAAGATGAGGAGTATAGGACCACTTAGCTCATTATTTGCCATTGATGGATGACAAAGATAGCTACTTATTAAAATCTCATCTTTGCCTTTTTTATCTGCGTTTATGAAGAAATCTGCATAGTTTAAAACCCCGTTTTCATCGTGCTTTGCGTCTATGTATACCTTGTATAAGCCATCTTTTAGCTTTTTTCTTTCATTATGACTTATGCAAAAGCCCCATCTTCTTTCATAATAAGAGGTAACATAAGGTATGCTATCTGGCATATTTTCATTTGAGTATAGGTGTTTTTGTAGCTCTTGTAGGCTTAGTTCCTTATTTATAGCTGTGCTGTAGTTTAATACATGAAGATTGTGTTTTTTAAAATCGCAAATTTTTTCTTTGTCTGGATTTATTATGTAGGCTTCATTTATATTCCATTCAGCAGGCACTTCCCAGTCATATACCTTTGTGCCACTTTTTATTTCGTATTTATTAAATCCCCCCCCCATTTGTCTTTATATGCTTGTTCTAATATATCTAAAGAAAGTCTAAAACCTCTACCTGTAATACTTCTGCATATAGGAAAAAGCTCTTTTGCTAAATCCATCATCATATCAGCACTCTTGTAAAAATCCTTAGATCTAAAATCAAGACTCACAAGAACTCCTTTTTGCTAGTTCAAAAACCTCAAAGAGGCTATCTTTTACAAATTTAGCTTCTTTTAAGCTCATTTCTTGATGAAGTGGTATGCTAAGCTCTGCCTTATAAAAATTATCAGCATTTTCTAAGAAAAGCTCTCCAAAATTTTTCTTATAAAAGCTGTATTCATAGCTTGGTTTGTAATGCACTTGCACTCCTATGCCCTTTTGTATAAGCTTAGAAAAGATAAATTCTTTTTTGCAGTAAAATTCTGGATAAAGAAGTATGGGATAAAGATGTCTAGAGCTTTTTTTGTATTCTTTTATCTTTATCGTGCTAAAAAAGTCATTTTTTGCGAATTCTTCATCATAAAAAGAGGCTAATTCCTCTCTTTTTTCTAAATTTTTATCTAGTTTTTTTAGTTGATTTATGCCTAAGGCACAAGCTACATCACTTAGGCGGTAGTTGTATCCAAGATCTAGCATATCATTATCCCAGAGTCTTTTTTTTACTATGCCATGAGATCTTAAAAGCTTTACATTTTTTATAAGCTCCTCATCATCGCTTAAAACAGCTCCTCCTTCAAAGGTGGTTATGGGTTTTACTGGATGAAAAGAAAATACACAAGCCCTTGCAAAAGAGCCTACCTTTTGTCCCTTAAATTCAGCTCCTAAAGCATGTGAAGCATCATCAAGCAAGGCTATATCATATTTTTGACAAAGTCTTTTTATCTCATCTATTTCTACGCTATTTCCAGCAAAATCCACCACGCAAACTGCTGCTATATCTTTTTTGCCTTGCTTAAGTCTTTTTTCAAGCTTTCTTTCATCTATGTTTCCATCGCTTTTTACATCTATAAATTCTACCTTAGCCTTAGCCATTAAAGCAGCATTTGAGGTGGCTACAAAGCTTATAGCTGGACATAAGACTATCTTATCTTTTACATTTAAGCTTTCAAAAGCTAGATGTAGGGCTGAGGTGGCGGAGTTTAAAACAGCTGCGTATTTTAGACCCACATATTCACATAGGCTTTCTTCAAATCTTTCTACCTCACTTCCTCCTGTTAAAAAATCAGCCTTTAAGGCTTTTGTTATAGCGTCTATATCACTTTTATCTATGTTTTGATGAGAGTAAGAAAGCATTAGCTAAGCTCCGTTTTAGATATGATTTTTAAAATTTCCTCATCACTAGCCCATAAATTATTATTACAAGAGCTATATGAAAAGCCGTCCTTTACTTTTTTTGCTTTTTCTTTTAGGTTATTTTGCGAGTAGTCTAGCTCCTTATCCCAAAATTTTATGCTAGGAGCTATTATGTAGTAGTCTTTAAATTCATAGGTTAAATGGCTATCATCGCTTGAAATCATTATTTCATGCAGTTTTTCTCCAGCTCTTATGCCAATTATCTTTCTTTTTAGCTTTGGTGCCATTACCCTTGCTAGATCTATTATTTTCATAGAAGGAATTTTTGGTATGAAAATTTCTCCGCCGTGCATTCTTTCAAAATTATTAAAGACAAAGTTAACTCCCTCTTCAAGACTTATCCAAAATCTAGTCATTCTTTCATCTGTTATTGGAAGTTCTTTAGCCCCGCTTTCTATGAGTTTTTTAAAAAGAGGCACTACAGAGCCTCTTGAGCCTACCACATTTCCGTATCTTGTAACGCTAAAGCGAGTTTCTTTTTTACCTACTAAGTTATTTGCCGCTATAAAAAGCTTATCACTTGCTAGTTTTGTGGCTCCGTATAAATTTATTGGATTACAAGCCTTATCTGTTGATAGGGCTATACATTTTTTAATATTATTTTTTATACAAGAATCTATCACATTTTGCGCACCATTTATATTCGTCTTTATACACTCCATAGGATTGTATTCAGCAACTGGAACCTGCTTCATAGCAGCAGCATGTATGACAAAGTCAACGCCTTTCATAGCTGTGTTTAATCTATCAAAATCCCTAACATCTCCTATAAAATACCTCATGCAAGGATCCTTATAAGTAGCTGCCATCTCGCTTTGTTTTAATTCATCTCTTGAGTAAATTATTATTTTTGAGGGTTTATATTTTTGTAATAAAAGCTTTGTATAAGTCTTTCCAAAAGAGCCTGTGCCACCTGTTAT
>CASFHJ010000189.1 GCA_949294425.1 uncultured Campylobacter sp. | reverse complement strand
TAGATATTATCCATAGACCATTTCATAGCCACAGAATGCCCTCCATTTGATCTTATAACACCCTTTGGAAGTCCTGTAGTTCCTGATGTGTATAAGATATACAAAGGATCGGTTGCTAAAACAGGCACTGGATCAACAGGTCTAGTTTTTTCCTCCTCACTTTCCCAGTCAACATCACGCCAAGGAAGCATATTTGCCTTGTATTGCGGTCTTTGCCATATGATACAAGTGCTTGGCTTATGAGAGCTTTTTTTAATAGCCTCATCAAGTATGGGCTTATACTCTATGATATTGCTAACCTCTATACCACAACTTGCGCTCATAACAACCCTAGGCTTAGCATCTTCTATCCTAGTGGCTAGTTCGTGAGCTGCAAATCCTCCAAATACCACGCTATGAATAGCTCCTACTCTAGCACAAGCAAGCATGGCTATAACAGCCTCAGGTATCATAGGCATGTAAATAATTACCCTATCGCCCTTAACCACGCCCTTATTTGCCAAAATTCCAGCAACCTTAGCAACCCTATCTCTTAGCTGCTTATAGGTGTATTTTTTCTTTGTATCAGTAACAGGAGAATCATAAATCAAGGCTAGTTGATCCCCTCTACCATTGTGTATATGTAAGTCAAGGGCGTTGTAGCAAGTATTCATACAGCCACCAACAAACCACCTATAGTGTCCGTCGCTATCATCAAGCACCTTGTCCCATTCATTATACCAATGCACTTTCTTAGCAGCCTCTGCCCAGAATTTTTCGGGATTTTCTAAGGACTCTTTATATACTTTCTCATACTCTCCCATAGCTCTTCCTTTCTTTGCGAAATTTTTAAACATTATAAGGCTTTTGTTAAAAAAATAAAAGGTAAAAAAAAATTACATTATGTTTTAAAATTACACTAAAAATATTTTTTTGCATATTTTTTATACATTTTTTAAGAGATTATATGAAAAATATTGTAGAATTTATTTGTATTTAGAGCTTATCTTATCTAGCTTTATGTAGAAAAAAGTAACATTTTTAAAAGGATAAAAATATATGTTAAGCACTAGAGAAAAAATGCAAGAAATCTTTAAAAAATCTGCACTAAGCCTAAGTAAATTTGCAAAAATTTTAGGTAAAGATAGAAGAACGATACTTTCTTGGTTAGAAAATAAAGACAAAAAAGAGCTTGACAAGGAAAGTAAGCAAAAAATATGTGATTTTTTTCGCTATCCGCTTAAAATTTGGGATAGCAATGATGAGGATTTTCGCAAAATCTTAAACGGGCTTTGTCATGAGGAGATTAGGATAATAGATGAGGGCTATGTGGGAGGCTTAAAATATATTTATGAAAATGAAAATGAGGGTTCTTTAATCTTACACCCATCTTTTCCAAACCCAGCTTACAGAGACTTTATAGTGCCATCAGTTTATCAAAATATAGATAGTGAAGAAGCTAAGTATTACCGCAAAAAAAGAGGGGAAAAAATGCGTTCTTACTCCTTTGTAGCAAGTGAGTGGTACTCCATAAAATCCTTGCTTGAATTTTGCTTTTCGCCCATAGGAAATTTTTACACAAGAGAGCAAAA
>CASFHJ010000188.1 GCA_949294425.1 uncultured Campylobacter sp. | reverse complement strand
TCTTATTGTGGGAATTTTTATTTTAGAGCCAAGTGCTGCCTGTGTGAAAAAAACAGGAAATTTTAAGTATATATCCATACCATCTCTTATGAAAGTTTCATCATCTTGCACGGAAATTTTTATATTTAAAAAGCCTCTTTGATTTTTTGTTATATTACCTTTTTCATTTAATCTTAAATTCATACCCTCATCTATACCTTCTGGTATATCAACCTCTATGCTATCTCTTTTGTTTATAAAGCCCTCTGCGTTACAATCCTTGCATTTTTCTTTTATCACTTGTCCGCTACCCTTGCATTGACTGCAGGTTTGAACAAAGGTCATAAAGCCCTGTCTCACACCAACTTGTCCCTTGCCATTACAAGAGCTACAAGTGTTTGTTTGTCCGTCTTTAGAGCCTGTGCCATTGCAAGTTTGGCAAAAGGATTTATACATATAATCAAGATTTTTCTTAGCCCCAAAGACAGCTTCTTTAAATGAAAGCACAAGGGCTACGTTTAAATTTGGAGAAAATTTTTCATCTGTTCTTTGCCTTTGTCTCCTTCCAAAGCCAAAAAAGTCTGAAAATATGCCCTCTATATCTATGTCTTCAAAGTTAAAGCCCCTGCCGCCTAGTCCATTTTTAAGACCCTCTCGTCCGTATCTGTCATAAAGTGCTCTTTTTTCATCATCGCTTAGAATTTCATAAGCCTCATTTATTAGCTTAAATTTAGCCTCTGCTTCTTTGTCGCCTTGGTTTCTGTCTGGGTGGTATTTTAAAGCTAGTTTTCTATAAGCTTTTTTTATACTTTCTTTATCTGCACTTTTTGTTATCTCTAAAAGTTCGTAGTAATCAATCTCCACTTTTCTTTCCTTAGAATTTAAAAAAAGGCTAATATTATAGCAAATTTTGTTTATTTTTGATGAAAATAAACTGCTTATCTTGTAAATCTTAACCTAATCTTTAAGACTTAATATATTAAAATAAGCCCTTAAAAAGCTTACAAATTATGCTTTTAGTGTAAGCTAGGATTTAGTAAGGACTTAAAATGCTTGATGAAAAACTTAATGAGCTTGTGCAAAATTTACAAAAATTACCAAGTGTGGGCAAGAAATCAGCCATAAGATTAGCTTATTTTTTAAGCAAGGATCATGCTTTAAGCTTAAAACTAGCTCATAGTATAGAAGAAATGGTTCGTTTCGTAAAGCCTTGTATAAGATGTGGAAATTTAAGCCAAAATGAGCTTTGTGAGCTTTGTAGTAGCGAGGATAGGGACAAAAGTTTGCTTTGTTTGGTTGAAAGTGCTAAGGATATAGTTTTAATAGAGCAAAGCTCTAGTTTTAAGGGGCTTTATTTTGTGCTTGATGATTTAAGCGATGAAAGGATAGCAAAGCTTCGTAGTATGGTAGAGCTTAATTCCACAAAGGAGCTTATCTTCGCACTTACTCATACTAGCTTAAATGATGCTACTTATTTTTTTGTGGAAGAAAAACTTAAGGATTTAACTTTGCGTTTTTCTAAGATAGCGCAAGGAATTCCAAGCGGTGTTAGCCTTGAAAATGTGGATATGATCTCTTTATATAAGGCTATATCTTTTAGAACAAGTTTAGATTAGGACCTATTTTGCTTGTAAAATCTTCTTTGTATTCCTCGCAAGATTTACACCCTTCATCGCTTAAAAATACCTCATAAGTATCTGTGTCTTTTGAGAAAAATTCCTTATCTTTTATGTAAATTTTTTCTAG
>CASFHJ010000187.1 GCA_949294425.1 uncultured Campylobacter sp. | reverse complement strand
ACATAATACATAGGAAAAAAGTCTATATGATTTCCTGTTACTTCCAAAAAAGATGTAAATCTATTGGAACTAGGATTATTGCAAGTTGCTTGATTTATGCCACACAATCCCTTAGGCGCATTCAAGTTATTTGCATAATTTAATATATAGTTCGCTTCCCCGCTTGTATATCTTGCTACAACATAATACTCATCAATACCATTATGCTTTGGAATTACCAAATACCCACCCTTAACACTTTTCTTTTCCTCTAAACTTAATACTTTTACACCGGGTGAATTTTCTGTAAGTTTGCCATCGGTATAATAAGCTAATAAATCCTCTGCAAAAGATAAACTTGTAAGAAAAGTAGATAAACTCAATGCAACAAATATCTTTTTAATCATTAATTTTACTCCTTAAAAAGAATAAACTATCTTTAAATTCAAATCGTCAAATTTGAAAATAGCTTTATAAAATTTAGTGTTTAAATTTATATCTTGTGTAAAAAAGTAAAGCTTTAAATATAAAATTTCAAAAATGATTATATTCATAACCTAACTAAATTTTATAAATTTTTTTAAGTTTTTACTTTACTATACACTAAGCCTTTAAATCAACTTTGTTTTTGTCTATCTTAAATAAATTCTCTAATAATTCTAAAATATCAGTCCCCTTTTTTCTTTCATTCTCTAAAAAGTTTAAAAAGAAATTCTTAGCTATATCATCATAAGTAAAAGTTTCATTTTTACTTTCAGCTTGTATGGGAGTGAAGGGTTTAGGTTTTTTAGAAGTAGAATTTGTGTTGGGCTTTGTGTTTATGTTTTCTTTGTTTAAATTTTTTTCTTCTGAGTTTAAGTTTTGTTTTTCATTTTTTAGCAATTCATCATTTAAGGCTTTTAGTTTTAGCCATTCTTGTTTGAAGTCATCTATATCCTGTATTTGCATAGGTAAGAGTAAGATTTTTCTAGTTATTTCATCATTAGCACTCTGTGTTATAGAATTTTCTTTTAAAAAGCTATTTAAATCCCTTATCTCATCTACGCTCATACTCCTATCAAGCCCACCTGTCTTAGCTATGATAGTAGTTTGTCCTTCAAAAAAACCATAATTTCCAACAGCATTCTTTCCTTCCATTGAATTTATAAAGGACATTAAAGCCTCACCCTTACTTAGATAGTCTTTATCAGTTCTCAAATCAAGTTTCGCATTTACCTTAAAAAGCTCATTTTCTTGCGATAAAAACTCCGTCTTATCTTTGTAAATTTTATCCACTTTAAGAGTATTTGTATCGTATCTAAAATATTTTGGAATTTTAGCTAAATCATCTTTGCTAAAAAAGTCTTTTTGACTTTTAATAAGTTGAGAAAATACTTTGTAAGCATTATTTAAGCTTTTTTCTAGGTTTATTTCTGTGAAAAATATATCTTTAGCAGAGCTTCCAAATTGTATAGAATTAAGCAAATCCTTTATATCATTTGTATTTATCTTAAAATCTTTTGGAAGTCCTGCTGCTTCATTAAAATCAGCTGTAAAATACCCTTCCTTATCCACTCCGTAACCTAGAATTTTATCTACTGCTTCGCTTTTATCTTTGACTAAGTTTTGCTTTAAATTTGTATTTAAAGATAAGGTTTGATTTTTAATATTTTCTAAATTTAGGCTGTATAAAGTTGAAGTGTTAGAGACAAAAGAAAGCATATCTAGCCTTTATTAAATTTATCACTAAAATAAATCGTCAAATTTGAAAAAAGATTCATGGAAAGTATTTTTTAAATTTATACCTTGTGTAAAAAAGTAAGGTTTTATTGCTTTAAAGAGCTTAAAAGTAAAAAATTTTATCTTTACGCACTTAGCTTTTAGAAAGTAGTATCTTTCTTAAAAGCAAGGAGGCTAAATTTAAACCAAAGGCAGCAGTTACGCCCATAAAAGAGCCAAGATCCTTGCACCTAGCTTCTTCGTCTGAAAACACTACATCAAAGGTGCCTTTAAAATTTGCCTTTTTAAGCTCGTATCTAAATTTTTTGGCTAAGGCGTCTCCATAGGTTTTAAAGACAGGAGCAACCTTTATCCTAGTGCTATCTAGCTTTCTAGCTCCTCCCATTGAGGATATGTAAATTTGTCTTTTTAAATCAACGCTTTTTGCCAAAGCTACTTTTGCATTTATATCATCTATGGCGTCTATTATGGCGTCAAATTCCTTTAAGTTAAATTCTTTTAAAAAATTCTCATCTATCCTAGCGACTAAGTGTTTAAAGCCATAAATTCTATGAAAAACTTCCGCCTTTTTCTCTCCTAAATTTTCGCTGTGAAGCTGCCTGTTTTGATTTGTTAGTTCAAAACTATCAGCATCTATTACCGTTATATTAGAAAAGCCACTTCTAAAAAGCGTGTCAGCACATATCCCACCGACCCCGCCAAGACCGCACAAGAGTATTTTTGTGCTTGAAATTTTATCAAAATTTTCTTCTCCTAAGAGCCATTTTACACGCGTATATCTATCTTTCATTTATCTAACCATTTCTTGAGGCTTTCAAGCTTGTTATAAGCTGTTAAATCAAGCATTATAGGACTTATAGTGGCATAACCTTGCAAAAGCAAACTCACATCGCTATCTTTTTCACTTATATAATCAAGCTCACTATTTCCTAGCCAGTAGTATCTGCTACCTCTGGGATCCTTATTTGAAAAAGCCTTGTAATTATAGACTCTTTTGCCAACCCTTGCTACTTTTATGCCCTTAAATTTAGCTGTAGCTGATGGAAAATTTATATTTAAAAATTGCTTTTCATCTAGCATAAAGCCCTCATCTAAAATCCTTTTTACTATGTTTTTTGTGATTTTTAAGGCTCTTTTGAAGTTTAAACTAGCAAGATCTTCTTTTTTTGTATAAAACTGCGATAAGGCAAGGGCGGGTATGCCTTGCAAAACAGCTTCCATAGCTCCTGCACAAGTTCCTGAGTATGTTATATCCTCGCTTATATTTGAGCCATGATTTATCCCGCTTATAACAAGATCGGGCAGTCTTTTTTTATATAATGCAAAAAGTGCCAAATAAACGCAATCTGCAGGTGTGCCGTCCTCAAGCTTGTAAAATCTTTTTCCAGTTTTTATAAATTTAAGAGGGTGTTTTAGCGTGATAGAATGCGAACAAGCAGACTTTTGAGTAGCAGGAGCTACGACCGTTACCTTAGCCTTAACTTCTTTTCTAAGCATTTTTACAAGTTTATTTAAACCCTCACTATCAAAACCATCATCATTAGTTACCAAAATTTCTTTCATAAAATGCCTTTTAAACAAAAAAAAGATTATACAAAGTTAAGATTTAAAAAAATTAAATTTAAAAAGAAAGTTTAAGCAAAAATTAAAAGCTTTATAATGAAAAAGCAAAGCTTTAAGTTCTAAAAAGAGCTAAAATTTTTAAAGTCAAAATGTAGGGATTTTTTTATGCTTAAATCATGTTTTTTAAGCTCTTTTTTAGCTTTTACAAGCAGGGCATAGCCTCCTTTTTTGTCCCTATCCCAAATGCTTAAAAATTGCCTTTTTGAGCTTATATACTCTCCATGGCTAGGGTCTAAAATCTCTAAAAAATCCCCCTTAT
>CASFHJ010000186.1 GCA_949294425.1 uncultured Campylobacter sp. | reverse complement strand
TTTTGCTCCATAATTACGGTTTTAAAACTATCTTTGCCCACTTGCAAAGAAGGCAGGTCGTTCAGCCCGGTCAGTTTGTAAGAAAGGGTCAGCACATAGGCTATTCTGGTAATACAGGCATGTCTACAGGACCTCATTTACACTACGAGGTTCGCTTTATAAATAAAACCTTAGAGCCTTTATATTTTATGAATTTAAACAGAGCAAACATGGATAAATTTTTTAAACAAGAAAGGAGAATTCCGTGGCAATCTTTAATAAATCTAATGTCGACTCAGGCATCTCAGAAACAACAGTGATCTCATCAGGTGCTAGGATAGAGGGAAAGTTTTATTTTAATTCTATACTGCATTTAGACGGAGAGATAAATGGAGTAGTTAAGTCAGAATCCGTAGTTATAGTAGGTAAGTCAGGCTCTTTTAAGGGAGAGTTAAATGCTGAAAAAGTTGTTGTTAACGGGCTTTTTGAAGGCGATTTAAATGCTGATAGCTTAGAAATTCTAGCTGGTGGACTTGTAAATGGCAATATAAGCGTAAATCAAATAGCCATAGAAAATGGCGGTAAATTCATAGGAAATTCTAGCTTTAAAGACGGGGTAGGGAGCGTAAATTTAATAGAAAATAACAATTAGATGCAAGCAAGACTTTATGAATTTTTAAAAGAAAATACTGCTTCCTTACTTATTTGCGAGGACGATAAGGAAGCAGACTTACTTTATAATGTCTCTGAATTCTTAGGCTTTAAAAGCTTTGTTTTACCTGATTTTAGAGCCTATGAAAACGATGATTTAAGACCCTTTTTAAAAGAGCTTTTTGAACTTTGCAAGGTGCTTTACGAGTATCATAAGTGCAGTGAAAAAAAAATTCTTATATCTCCCATAAAAACCATACTAAATAAATTACCAGACAAAAGACATCTAAGCTCTTTTATCATTGATAAAAATAAGCCACTTGATATACAAAGGCTTAAAGAAGAGCTTTTACTTATGGCTTATGAGGGTGTTGATATGGTGCAAGAAAGGGCTGAATTTTCAATACGTGCAGATGTTGTAGATATTTTTTCTCTTAATGATGAAAATCCACTTAGAATTTTATTTTTTGAAAATGAGGTAGAAAGCATTAGGTATTTTGATGTAAACACTCAAAAATCTTTTCCACATGAGCTTGATAAGGTGGAGCTTTGCCCGTTTTTAGCTCATTTTACTAAGGATTCTTATGAGCTTTTGCAAGATAAGATTAAGAATTTAAGTGAAAATGCTCTTCAAGGCGATAATGCCTCTCTTGCTTTTTGGTGCGTAGATGATTTTAAGGATTATTTAGAGCTTGATTTTTACTGCATAAAAACTTTTAATCAAGATGAATTTAGTAAGGATATAAGCAAGATAAATTCAAAATTAATCCCACAAGCAAGGCATTATAAGGATCTAGATAGCAGATATAGCAAGGATTTTTTTCTCTTTCATAAGGATAAAGATGTAAAGCTTTTAGCAAGAAATGAGGCTCTTTTTGCTGAGCTTGATTTAAAAGAGCTTAATAACATAAAATACATAAAAAGCCCCTTTAGAGTAAATATCATAGGAGATAAAGAGATTATTGCTTCCCTTAATAAAAAGGAAAAAAGTAAAAGGCTTACTAGATCTTCTTTGATAGTAGATGAGCTTAAAAAAGGGGATTTCATAGTTCATCAAAACTATGGCATAGGTAAATTTATAGGGCTTGAAAACATAGCTGTAGCTGGAGTGAAAAAAGACTTTGTTTCTTTGCTTTATCAAAATGATGACAAGCTCTTGCTACCGGTTGAAAATTTATATCTTATAGATAAGTATATAAGCTCAAGCTCTAGTATCCCAAATTTAGATAGACTAGGCAAGGGTACTTTCTTAAAACTAAAAGAAAGACTTCGAGCAAAACTTTTTGCAATAGCCTCACAGATAGTTTCAATGGCTGCAAAAAGGGCTCTTATAAAGGCAAAGCCAATAAAGATAAATCAAGAAGAACTCTTGCTTTTTGAAAATAGCGCAAATTTTACCTATACCAAGGATCAAAGCGAGGTTTGTAAGGATATAAGGGCTGATTTTATGAGCTCTAACGTTATGGATAGACTTTTAAGCGGAGATGTTGGCTTTGGAAAGACTGAAGTTGCGCTTAATGCCTCTTTTTGCGTGATAAAAAGCGGTTTTAGTGTATTTTTTTTCGTGCCTACAACCCTTTTGTCTCATCAGCATTACAAAACAGCTAAAAAGCGTTTAAGCCCCTTTGGCATAGAGGTTTTTAAGCTAGATAGATTCACAAAAACAAAGGATAAGAATTTCATCTTAAATAAATTAGCCAAAAAAGAACCATGCCTTGTTATAGGAACTCATTCTTTATTATCTGTGAGTTGTGATAATTTAGCTCTTATTATCATAGATGAGGAGCATAAATTTGGAGTTAAGCAAAAGGAAAAATTAAAGGAATTTTCACAAAATTCTCACATACTTTCCATGTCTGCTACTCCCATACCAAGAAGCTTAAATCAGGCTCTAAGCTCTATAAAATCATATAGCATCTTACAAAGCCCCCCAAATGATAGATTAGATGTTAGGACCTTTGTTAAAGAATACGACGAGGCTCTTTTAAAAGAGGCTATTTCAAGAGAATTAAGAAGAGCGGGACAAATTTTTTACATACACAATCATATAGCAAGTATAAATGAGTGCAAAAAAAGGCTCTTAGAGCTTTTTCCTAAGCTTAGAATTTTAATACTTCATTCTAGGGTTGATTCAAAGACCACAGAAGAGGAGATGATAAAATTTGAGGAAAAAGAGTATGACTTACTTCTTTGCACTAGCATAGTTGAAAGTGGTATAGATCTAGCAAATGCAAATACCATGATAGTAGAAAATTCAGACCGCTTTGGTATGGCTGATTTGCATCAGTTAAGAGGTAGGGTTGGAAGAAGCAGCAAACAGGGCTATTGTTATTTTTTAATAGAGGATAAAAAGGATTTAAAGGCAGAGGCTATAAAGAGATTAACTTCCTTGCAAAGTAATTCTTTCTTAGGTGCTGGCTCTATTTTGGCTTATCATGATTTAGAGATAAGAGGTGGTGGGAATTTGCTTGGTGTTGATCAAAGCGGACATATAGAGCAGATAGGATATAGTCTTTATCTTAAAATGCTAGAAGATGAGATAAATATACTTAGCAAGGGTAAGGATTTAGATGCCTTAGATACAGAGCTAAAACTCAGTGTAAATGCCTTCTTAAGTGAGGAGTTAATAAGAGAGGATAGGCTTAGGCTAGAGCTTTATAGAAGGCTTAGTAAGTGCAAGGCTCTTGATGAGGTTTATGATATAGCAGGAGAGATAGAGGATAGATTTGGTAAGCTTGATAGATATACAAGAAATTTCTTAGATCTAATAAAGATAAAAATTCTAGCCAATAAAAATTTCAAAGTAATTAGCTCATACGAGGCAAATATACATTTTCTTAAAAGAGATGATAGCAAAGAGCTTGTAAAATCAGCTTCCGGTGCTGATGAGGATATTATAGCCTGTATTTTGCAAAGGCTTAGGAAGGAGCAAGATGGATTGGCAAAGGTATGAGGCTGCTATTTTTAGAGCTAGAAAAGAGAATTTAAAGCCTGTTGAGGAGATAGATGAGATTTATTTTAAGGATCTTTTGGGGCTTGATAAACAAAAA
>CASFHJ010000185.1 GCA_949294425.1 uncultured Campylobacter sp. | reverse complement strand
TAAAAAATATTTCAGCTATGTTTAGAAAATTTACACTTGCAACATAAATTTAAGAATTTTTGATATTTTCCAGCCTCTAAATACAAGAGCTAAAATAATAATTTTTAAAAATTTTTAAACCTTTTTTTTGCTAACTTTGGTAAAATCTCTTTTATTTTAGGGATAAAAATGGATAGAGTAGTAGAGATAGAAAAATATTCTTTCGATGAAAAATACGAGCTTTCCTTAAGACCATCAAATTTTGATGGATACATAGGACAAGACAAGATAAAACAAAATTTAAAAATTTTCATACAGGCAGCCAAAAAAAGACAAGAATGCTTAGATCATATACTTTTTAGTGGTCCTGCTGGGCTTGGTAAAACCACCCTAGCAAATATCATAGCTTATGAAATGGGAGCAAATATAAAGACAACCGCTGCTCCTATGATAGAAAAAAGCGGGGATTTAGCTGCTATACTAACAAATTTAAATGAGGGAGACGTGCTTTTCATAGATGAAATTCACAGGCTTTCTCCTGCTATAGAGGAAGTGCTTTATCCTGCTATGGAGGATTTTAGGCTAGACATTATAATAGGAAGCGGAGCAGGAGCTCAAAGCGTAAAAATAGATTTACCAAAATTTACTCTAATAGGTGCTACCACACGTTCTGGTATGCTTAGTAATCCTTTAAGAGATAGATTTGGCATGAGCTTTCGTCTTGATTTTTACAAAGATGATGAACTAGCTTTGATAGTTAAAAAAGCCGCTTCTAAGCTGGATAAAGAGTGCGAAAACGAGGCTGCTTTAGAAATAGCAAAAAGAAGCAGGAGCACACCAAGGATAGCCTTAAGACTGCTTAGACGAGTTAGGGATTTTTCTGATGTAAATGATGAAAAAAAGATAAACAAGCTTAGAGCCAAGGAAGCTTTAAATTCGCTTGGGGTAAATGAACTTGGCTTTGATAATATGGATCTTAAATACTTAGAGCTTTTGCTAGGTGCAAATAGACGCCCACTAGGACTTGCTAACATAGCTGCTGCTTTAAGCGAGGACGAAAATACTATAGAAGATGTCATAGAGCCTTACTTACTAGCAAATGGCTACATAGAACGCACGGCAAAGGGGCGTATAGCTAGTTTTAAAAGCTATGAGCTTATGAAAAAAACTTATGATAAAGGCTTATTTGAGTAGAAAGGCTTAGCTTTGAGCAGGACTAAAATTTTATTTCCTTTAATGTTTTTAGCTATGTTTTTTTGGGGAACCTCTTGGCCTAGCTCTAAAATTTTAGTAGAATACGCGCCGCCTTATCTCATAACCTTTTGGAGGCTTTTTTTTGTTTTAATATCTGCCTTTTTAATAGTGCTTATCTTAAGAATAAAACTAAAAATAGATAAAAGATCTTTGTTTTTTGTATTTATAGTTGGAATTTGCAATGCTCTTTACTCACTTTTTTTCTTTACTGGGCTTGAATTTGGTCTTGCTGGTTTGGGCGGGGTTTTAGTAACTACTAGCATACCTATACTTTCTTTTATTCTCGTGCAATTTTTAAGATATAAGGAGGCAAAAAAAAGAAAAATTCCCTTAAAAAAACCTCCTAAAAACCAAATTTTTGGGCTTTGTCTTGGAATTTTATCAGGAGCTTTTTTGCTAAATTTAGCAA
>CASFHJ010000184.1 GCA_949294425.1 uncultured Campylobacter sp. | reverse complement strand
TATTATCCCTTGTATCAATATGGACTTAAGCTAAAATTTGTTGATGTGGATTTATACACGCTAAATTATGATTTAAAAGCCCTAAAAAGTGCCATTAGCAATAAAACTAAGATGATAATGTGTGTGAATTTGCTTGGAAATCCTAATGATTTTGATGCTATTAAAGAAATAATTGATGGAAAAGATATCATCTTGCTAGAAGATAATTGCGAGTCTATGGGTGCAGAGTATAAGGGCAAACAAGCTGGAACTTTTGGTGTAATGGGAACATTTTCTACTTTTTATTCACATCATATGGCAACTATGGAGGGTGGCTTTGTGCTTACAGATGATGAGGAGCTTTATCATATTTTGCTTTGTTTGCGCGCTCATGGTTGGACTAGAAATTTACCAAAAGATAATTTAGTATCACCCAAAAGCGATGATTGGTTTAGTGAGTCTTTCCGTTTTGTGCTGCCCGGCTATAATGTGCGTCCTGTTGAAATGAGCGGAGCTATAGGTATAGAACAGCTTAAAAAGCTACCTAATTTTCTAAAACACAGAAGAGAAAATGCAAAATTATTTTGTCAGTATTTTGATAATCATTCAGATTTTATTATACAAAAAGAAATCGGTTCTAGTTCTTGGTTTGGATTTTCCCTAATAATTCGTCCAGAATCCAAACTTAAAAGAAGCGATATTATTAAAAAGCTTGAGGCAAACAATATAGAATATCGTCCTATTGCTGCGGGAGATTTTACACAAAATGAAGTGATTAAATACTTTGATTATGAGATTCATGGAGAGCTTAAAAATACCCACTATTTACATGAAAATGGTTTTTTTGTAGGAAATCATCAAATTAATATTAGTAAAGAATTAGCCTTGCTAAATGAGGTATTGAGTTAAAAGGGCATTAGCTAGACTTTTCTTAATTATTTTGCAGTCTTAAGTTTAAAGGCTGCAAAATGACTAGAATTCATAGTTTAAGGATATAAAATTTAACTTCTACCTTAAACTACAATCCCTTGTATCTTTCTCCTTAAAAAGCCTTAGAGTTAATTATATAAACACATATAAATTTAGCTAGCACTTTAGTTTAGCTTAAGAAAATATATTTAAAAAACTTAGAGATATTTCAAATTTTGCTGATGATTTAAAAGAAATTTTTGCTTAATCTTAAAGCTCTTTTGCTAAAATAAACTCTTAAACACTAAGAAAGGTATATGAAAATGAAAGTTTTGCTGATAAAAGATGTAAAAAGTCTTGGTAAGGCTGGAGAAGTAAAAGAAGTAAAAGATGGATATGGACAGAATTTTTTGATAGCAAAGGGCTTGGCAAAGGCAGCTACTACAGAGGTTTTAAGAAAATATGAGGCTGATAAGAAAAAAGAGGCTGAAAATTTGCGTTTTGAACTAGCAAATTTAACAAAACTAAAAGAAGAGCTAGAAAAAATAAGCATAAGCATAGCAAAGCCTTTAGGTGCAAATGGACACTTATTTGGCGGGGTAACTAAAGACGAGATTGCAAATGCCTTGCAAGAGCAAAAAAATATACAAATAGACAAAAAAAGTCTAGAATGTTCAAATATAAAAGAATTAGGCATTCACGAAATAAGTGTAAAGCTAGGACATAGCATACACGCTAATTTCAAATTAGAAGTAAAGGCTCAATAATGTTTCATGCAACTACAATTTTAGCATACAAAGGAAAGAATAAATCAGTAATAGGAGGAGACGGACAGGTCTCTTTTGGACATACAATCATGAAAGGAAATGCTGTAAAAATAAGAAAGCTAAACAATGGCAAGGTTTTAGCCGGCTTTGCAGGTAGCACAGCAGATGCTTTTAATCTTTTTGATATGTTTGAAAACTTGCTTCAAAGCTCAAAGGGGGATCTTTTAAAAGCTGCCATAGACTTTTCAAAGGCTTGGAGAAAGGATAAATACCTAAGAAGACTTGAAGCTATGATGCTTGTGCTTGATAGAAAGCATATATTTTTATTATCTGGAACAGGAGATGTGCTAGAGCCAGAAGATGCAAGTATAGCAGCAATAGGAAGTGGTGGAAACTATGCACTTTCAGCAGCAAGAGCTTTAGCAAAACACTCAAACTTAGATGAGGAAAAGCTTGTAAAAGCTAGCTTAGAAATAGCCGGTGAAATTTGTATTTATACAAATACCAACATAAACATATATAGCATAGAGGATACAAAAGAATGAATTTAACACCAAAAGAGATAGTAGAGTTCCTAGATGAGTATGTAATAGGACAAAAAAGAGCTAAAAAAATCATATCTATAGCACTTAGAAACCGCTACAGGCGTATGCAACTAAAGCCGGAACTACAAGATGACATAATCCCAAAAAATATCTTAATGATAGGATCAACTGGTGTTGGAAAAACAGAGATAGCAAGAAGGCTTGCAAAGATGCTTGGCTTTCCTTTCATCAAGGTAGAGGCTAGTAAATATACAGAAGTAGGCTTTGTGGGACGGGACGTAGAAAGCATGGTAAGAGACCTAGCAAATGCTGCCTTAAATTTGGTAAAAAACGAAGAAAAAGAAAAAAATCAAGGCAAGATAGATGAATATATAGAGAAAAAAATATTAGAAAAACTCTTGCCCCCTCTTCCAAAAGGAGTTAGCGAGGAAAAGCAAGAAGAATATAAAAATAGCCTTGAAAAAATGAGAACAAGGCTTAAAAATGGTGAACTTGATGAAAATATGATAGAAATAGAAGTATCACAAAGTTTTTTTGAAGCAAATCCAAATCTACCCCCAGAAATGGGTGCTATGCAAGATATAGTAAAGGTTATAGGCGTAGGGAATAAAAAGATAAAAAAAGAATTAAAAATAAAAGATGCAAAAAATGCCTTACAAAATGAGGCAAGTGAGCAAATTTTAGACCTAGAAAGCATAAAAAGTGAGGCTCTAAGAAGGGCTGAAAATGAAGGCATTATCTTTATAGATGAGATAGATAAGATAGCCGTATCAGGATCAAACAGACAAGATCCTAGCAAGGAGGGAGTGCAAAGGGATTTACTTCCCATAGTAGAAGGAAGCACCGTGCAAACTAAATTTGGCTCTTTAAAAACAGATCACATACTTTTCATAGCAGCAGGAGCCTTTCATCTTAGCAAACCAAGTGATTTAATCCCGGAGTTGCAGGGACGCTTTCCTCTAAGAGTAGAGCTTGATAACCTAACAGCTGATGCGCTTTACAAGATCCTAACTAGACCTAAAAATTCCTTGCTAAAACAATACCAAGAGTTGTTAAAAACTGAAGATGTAGAGCTTCTCTTTGATGATGAGGCTATAAAAGAGATAGCAAACATAGCTAGTAAGGCAAATGAAGAAATGCAAGACATAGGTGCTAGAAGACTTCACACCATTGTAGAAAATCTCTTAGAAGATCTTAGCTTTGAAGCTGATAAGTATAAAAATAAAAGCTTTATGGTAAATAAAAAAATGGTTGAAGAAAAACTTAAAGATCTAGTTGAGAATAAAGATCTTGCTAGGTATATACTTTGAAAAGTGGTTTTATAAGCGTTGTAGGCAGGACAAATGCCGGAAAAAGCACGCTTATAAATTCCTTGCTTGGAGAAAAATTAGCTCTAGTCTCTCATAAAATAAACGCAACTCGCAGAAAGATTAGAGCCATAGTTATGCATGATGAAAATCAACTTATCTTTATAGATACGCCCGGACTTCATAAAAGCGATAAGCTTTTTAACCAAAGCCTGATACAAAGTGCTAAAAAAGCGTTACAAGACTGCGATGTCATACTTTTTGTAGCAAGTGCTAAGGATAGCACAAGGGATTATGAGGATTTTTTAAGCTTAAATTCAAAAAAGCCTCATCTTCTACTTTTAAATAAAATAGACCTCTTATCTCAAGCAGAGCTTTTGAAAAAGATAAAAGAATATGAAAGTTTTAGCTCTTATTTTAAGGCTTTATTGCCCTATTCCTCTAAGGTAAAAACACACAGAAAACCCTTACTTGACGAGCTTTGCAAGTATTTAAATTTTCAAAACTACTACTATGATACCGATATATTAAGCCCTGATAAGGAAAAAGATATATACAAAGAACTCATCTTAGAAGCCTTATTTGAAAGTTTTAGCGATGAGCTTCCATATAGTAGCGATGTTTTAATAGAAAATGTATCACAAAAAAATAAGACCTTGCATATAGAGGCTAATATCATAACAGATACAAATTCGCATAAAGTGATACTCATAGGACAAAGGGCAGAGGCTATAAAAAGACTAGGCATAAGAGCTAGAAAAAAGCTAGAAAATTTCACACTTACAAAGGTAAATTTAAAGCTTTTTGTATCTTTAAAAAAAGCTTGGACAAAGGATAAAAAATTCTTAGAAAATATCCTAAATTTTTAAAAAAAACGACACAAATCATAGAGCTTGATAAGCTTATATATCTAAGATTAGACCTAAAAGAAAAGATAACAGAAGATCTTTTATTTGATATGATTGCTAAGGAGCTTAATTTAGATAATATCTTTTCTTACGCTATACTTTATGAAAGCTATGATGATAGCATAGAGGTATTTTTAAGCGAGTATGAAAAGCTAAATCAAAAAGCAAATTTTATAGTGCCTAAACTAGCACTTTTTAAAGAACTACATTCTTATTTAAATCTTAAGCAAAGATATTTTTGCCTTATAAGCTTTAGTGAAAATGAGTTTTTTTGCACCTTTTTTGATAGGGACAAGATCCTTTATCACAAAAAATGCAAGGATTTTATGTCTAAAAACTATATCTTAGAGCTTAGTTTAGAATATAAGAGTGAAATTTTTTTACTTCACAATGCAAATGAGGCTAGGATTAAGGAGCTAAAAGAGCTATCTAAGCTAAAATTCATAAA
>CASFHJ010000183.1 GCA_949294425.1 uncultured Campylobacter sp. | reverse complement strand
TAAGATAAAAGGGTGATTGTATGCTTAGAATTTGCAAACTCTTTTTACTTTTATACGAATCTGTTTTAACCTTTGCTTCGTTTATGTGCAAACTATGTGCTGTTGGCTCTTCTACCAAATCAGGCTTAAAAGAACAAGCAGATATGAAAATGCTTGAAATAATTATAAAGATTTTTTTCATTTATTCTCCTGGTGCTAAATTAGGTTTTGTCCCTTTAAAAAACAAGTCAGAAGGGCTTTGTTCTAAGCTTTTTATAAGCTCTGTGCTTACTACTAATAATCTTTGCAAAAGAGATAAATTTTGAGACAAAGAAGAGCTGAGTTTATCATAATTTTGCAAGGTCACAGCCCCACTTTGACCTAAAAATTGTATACTTGCAGCAGCCTTTTCTATGGAGTAAGTCATTTGAGTCATTCTTTTAGCTAGTTCATTTACACTATTACTTGCCTCACTTAAATTCTCTAAAAGAGTTGAAAAATTCTGTATATTTTGCATACTTAAAAGCACTCTAGCTCTCTCATCTGCAAAGTCAAGTAAATTTACTATCTTATCTCCTTGTTTATTTATAGATGAAAATAAGGAGGGTTTTGATCTTATTATTGGTATTTCTCCCTTTAAGGACACAAGCTCTTTTTTATCTCCTTTTTCATTGCTAAGATCTATATATTTAAGCCCTGTTATGCCTTGAAGCTCCATACTTGCCATGGTTGTAGTGTAGATTGGGGTATCTTTTTTTAGCTTTATTAAAATTCTTACTATGGTTTCATTATTTTCCTTATGTAAGGATAAGTTCTCTACAGAGCCCACTTCAACGCCTAAAAGTCTTACTGAGGATTTTTGAGATAAACCAGCCACAGACTCGTTTGTATAAATTTGATAGTATTTAAGCTCCTCTTTGGAGGAAAAATCACTTAGCCAAATCAGCACAAATAAGGAGGTAAAAAAGATACCAAAGACAAAGATCCCAACCCATAAAAATTTAGCTTTATTTTCCATGTCTACCCCATAAATTGCTTATAAAGTGCCTCGTTTGTTTTAAGCAGCTCTTCTTTATTTCCTATAAAGGCTATCTTTTTATCCTTAAGTATAAAAAATCTATCAAGGATATTTCTCATGCTGTCCTTGTCGTGTGTTACTATCACCATGCTTAAATTTAAACCCTCCTTAAGACTTAACATAAGCTCGTCAAATTCCCTTGATGATTTAGGATCAAGCCCAGAGGTAGGCTCATCTAAAAATAAAAGCTTAGAATCAAGTGCTAAGGCTCTAGCTATAGCCACTCTTTTTACCATACCTCCGCTAAGCTCACTTGGATAAAGCTTTGCCACACTTTCATCAAGTCCCACCATAGAAAGCTTCATGTAAACAAGCTCTTTTATGCTTTGCTCACTTAGTTTTGTGTATTCTCTAAGTGCTAAGGCTACATTCTCAAAGACAGAAAAAAAGCTAAATAAGGCGCCAAATTGAAAAACCACTCCAAAGCTTTGCTTAAGCTCTAAAGCCTCGCTTTCACTCATTGTGCGTAAATTTTTACCAAGTATGATTAATTCTCCGCTTTGACACTCATCAAGGGCTAACATCTGCCTTAAAAGCACAGATTTTCCAGCCCCGCTTCCACCCAAAATTCCAAAAATTTCATTTTCATTTACAAAGAAATTTAATTTATCATGTATAAGCTTATCCTCAAATCTAGTGCTTATGTTTATAGCCTCAACCACCTTCATATACCAGCCTGTGTTAAGAAAATAGAAAAGATAGCGTCAAAGGCTATGACCCAAAAGATAGCATTTACCACACTTTTTGTGGTATAAATTCCTATGCTTTCTGTTGTGTTTTTCACACCAAGCCCCCTGTAGCAAGATATTAGTCCTATTAAAAAGCCAAACATAGGAGCTTTAATAATGCCTATTATTATGTGTTTTACAGCTATTGCTTCCTCAAATCTTTTTATAAATTCAAAGTAGTTTATGCCTAAATTTAAATCAGCCACTAACATACCTCCAAAAATGCTGACAAAATCAGCAAGAGCTACTATTAAGGGCATGGAAAAACTAAGTGCTAAAACTCTTGGTAAAACTGCAAAATATATAGGATCAAAACCCATGGTTTTCATGGCATTTATCTCATCATTTATTTTCATTACTCCAATTTGTGCGGTGTAAGCACTAGCGCTACGCCCAGCTATAACTATAGCTGCTATTAAAGGAGCTATTTCCCTTGTAGCTGAAATACCAACTAAGTCTACTATAAAGATGTTTGCTCCAAAGCGTCCTAGTTGGTATGCTGCTTGATATGCTAATACCACTCCCACAAGAAGAGAGGTAAGAGCTATGATACCACTAGCATTTAAGGCGCTGTGTTGTATGTGGTAAACAAAGGAGGTAAAGCGAATTTTTTTGGGCTTGGTTAAGGATTT
>CASFHJ010000182.1 GCA_949294425.1 uncultured Campylobacter sp. | reverse complement strand
AAATAGAATTTCCATATATGCTAAAATAATAGAATGCTCCAAAGAGCATGAAAGCCCAAGAAGCACCCTTAAGAAATTCTAAAAAATAAATCAATGAGTTTCCTCAACAACAGTTGCACCAGCCAAATAAACATAAGTAAGTATCATAAAGATAAAGGACTGCAAAAAAGCCATAAAGGTAAGTAAAACAAAGGCTGGTAAAGGTGCGACCCAAGGAGCAAGTGCTAAAACAACTGCTAAAAACAAGTCATCACCCTTTATATTTCCAAAAAGACGAAAAGACAAAGATATAACACGTGATATATGAGAAACAATCTCTATAGGAAACATAAGAGGAGCTATGGCAGGAACAGGTCCCATAAAATGCCCAAAATATTTTACAAAGCCTTGAGACCTAATGCCTTCAAAATGATAGTATAAAAAAACTATAATAGCTAAGGAAGCTGGCAAATTTAAAGAAGCTGTTGGAGCGTGAAAGCCCGGTATTATACCAATAATATTGGAAAAAAAGACTATGAAACCTATGGTAGCAACTAGGGGTAGATATTTTCTAGCTGCAGTCTCACTTCCCATGGTATCTTTACCCATACTTAAAATGCCGTCCAAAAAAGCCTCTGCTAAATTTTGCATACCTCTAGGAACAAGTTGCATGGAGCTAGTAGCTAATTTTGCAACTATAAGAGATAAGATTACAACTATAGCAAGATGAAAAAAATAAGAAAAGCTGTGGCTTGGATCAATCAAAGAGCTAAATAAAAACAAATCTTTCATAATTTCCCTCTAAAATTTTACTTTAAACAGGGATAGATTTTATCATAATATTTGCTAAATTTACATTAAAAATAAGAGAAAAAATACTAACTTTGTGAAAAAAATATACACTAGGCAAGGTTCTTCCTTGCCTAAATTTTGTGTAGGGCTTACATCATGCCACCCATTCCACCCATTCCTCCCATAGCACTCATATCAGGCATGGCAGGTTTTTCTTCTTTTATATCACTTATAGTAGCCTCTGTTGTAAGTAGCATAGAAGCGACAGATACAGCATTTAAAAGAGCTATTCTTTCAACCTTAACAGGATCTATAATACCTTCTTTTATCATATCTACATACTCGCCCTTTGCAGCATCAAAACCAAGATTTACATCGCTTGATGCCTCAACTTGATTTACAACAACACCAGCATCAAAACCAGCATTTTCAGCTATCTGTCTTAGTGGGGCTCTTAAGGCTCTTTCAACTATGGCAGCACCGATTGCTTCATCTCCGCTTAAATTTAGTTTTATCTTAGTCTTTGCCTTGATTAAAGCAGCACCACCGCCTATAACTATACCTTCTTCAACAGCAGCCTTAGTAGCACTTAAAGCGTCATCAACGCGGTCTTTTTTCTCTTTCATCTCAGTTTCAGTAGCAGCTCCAACCTTAATAAGTGCAACACCTCCGCTAAGCTTTGCTAGTCTTTCTTGTAGTTTTTCTCTATCATAATCGCTTGTGGTTTCAGCTATTTGAGCCTTGATTTGATTTACTCTAGCTTCTATGTTTGCTTTCTCTCCAGCACCATTTACTATAGTTGTATTATCTTTATCTATGATAACGCTTGAAGCTTGACCAAGATCATCTATAGTAGCACTTTCTAAGGTTCTTCCAAGCTCTTCAGCAATCACTTCTCCACCTGTTAAGATAGCTATATCCTCAAGCATAGCCTTTCTTCTATCACCAAAGCCAGGAGCCTTAACAGCAGATATATTTAAAACACCTCTTAATTTATTTACAACCAAGGTAGCTAAAGCCTCGCCTTCTATATCCTCAGCTAT
>CASFHJ010000181.1 GCA_949294425.1 uncultured Campylobacter sp. | reverse complement strand
GACAAGCTTTATAGATTAAAACAGAGATTAAAATTAGGTTCTTTTGAGGATAAAAATTTTAGCTCTAAAACAAGCTTAACAAAGGATCTTTTAAAAGCCTTAGAAGATGATTTAAACATATCAAAAGCACTTGCTATCTTAGATGAGTATATAAATTTAATAAATTTAAAACTTGATAAAAACAAAACAGATGAGCTAAAAAAAGATGAGATAAAAGAGGAATTAAAAGAGCTTAGCTCTTTGTTTGGTTTTGGTTTTTTAGACCCTTTAAGCTACTTTCAATCTGGACTAAGCAAGGAGGAAAAAGAGTATATAAAAGAGCAAATAAGGCTAAGAGCTGAGGCTAAAAAGCTTAAAAATTACACCTTAGCAGATGAGATAAGAAATAAACTTTTAGAAAAAAATATAGTTCTAATGGACACAGCAGATGGGGTTTTATGGGAAAAGATAGATGAGTAATGAAAAAAATATGAACTTAAAAGACGTTCTTGTAAGATTTAAGCCCTTTTATAAGAAATACAAGTGGTATTTTTTAATCTCCATACTAGGTATGCTTTTAGCCGCACTTGGAACGAGCGGAAGTGCTTATATGGTAGATCCAGTCTTAAAAAAAATCTTCATAGAAAAAAATGAAGACATGCTTTATATCATGCCCCTAGCTGTGATTGGGATATATTTTTTAAAAGATGCTGGGCTTTATATACAAAGCTATTATATATCATATATAGGTGCAAATATCTTAAAAGAGCTAAGAACTAAGGTTTTAGAAAATTTATTAAGACTTGATATGGCTTTTTTTCACAAGCACAGAAGCGGAGAGCTTATGAGTCGTTGCACAGCAGATATAGCTGCTTTGCAAAGCATAGTTTCAAATATAATCCCTGAATTTCTAAGAGATTTAATAACAGTCATAGGGCTTTTATCAGTTGTTATATACCAAAGCCCTACCCTTGCTTTTTTTGCTCTCATTGTTGTGCCAGCTTCTATTTATCCTTTAGTCCTTTTTGCAAGAAAGCTTAAAAAGCTTGGCAAACACTCTCAAGAAAAGGGTGCTGATTTAATGTCAAGGATAAGTGAAATTTTATCAAATTTAGAGCTTATAAAAGCAGACAATACCCAAAAAAAAGAGCTTGATAAATTTTCAATCCAAAACGATGAGATGGCAAAAATTTCCATAAAAAGCGCAAGAATAGACGCTCTAGTAAGTCCTATAATGGAGCTATTTGGCTCTGTTGGCATAGCAGCTGTTATCATGATAGGCGGAGCTGAAGTTATAAGAGGAGAGCTAGAAATAAATTCCTTTTTTAGCTTTTTAACAGCCTTATTTATGGCATATACTCCCATTAAAAAAATCAGCTCATCTTACGCAAAACTACAAATAGCCGTAGCTGCTAGTGAGAGGACATTTTATTTGCTTGATTTAAAAGCAAGTATAAAGGACGGAAAAAAAGAGCTTGACTCTATAAAAGAAATTCATTTTAAAGATGTGAAATTTGAGTATCTAAAAGATAAGCCTGTGCTAAATGGTATAAATTTTAGCTTTAAAAAGGGTGAAATTTTAGCCTTAGCAGGACCTAGCGGAGGAGGAAAATCATCTATCATAAATCTTTTAATGCGTTTTTACGATAAAAATAGCGGAGAAATTTTATTTAATGATGAAGATATAAGCCTTTATAAGCTGGAAAGCTTGAGATTAAAAATAGCTTTAGTAACTCAAAATATCTATCTTTTTAAT
>CASFHJ010000180.1 GCA_949294425.1 uncultured Campylobacter sp. | reverse complement strand
AGCGGCGTATAACGTATTGCATTCCTTAGTGGAAAAACATCCCAACGATTTCTTGTATCGCATCATGCTGGGCAATTGGCTAATGCAGAACAACCGGCAAAATTTTAGCCTCCTTCTTTATCAATCCTTTGCATTTTTTTTCTTTTTGTATTTTTTATTTTTTGTGCTAAGGCTTTTGTTTTTCTTATATCTTGGAGTGTATAAGGCAGAGCTTGGAGAGTTTAAGCTTAATGAGATATTTAAAAGTATATACAATGCCTTTAGATATGACGGACAAATCATAGGTGTCTTAAGTCTTTTATTTTTCTTTTTAAGAATTTTTTCATTTAAATTAGCTAAGTTTTATGCCTTTTTGCTAATAACACTAAGCACCTTTGTAAACATAGCAAATATAGGCTTTTATGAGATTTATAAAGATGTTTTTAATACAAATTTACTAGGGCTTATCTTTGATGATAAGATAGCCATATTTAAAAGCGCTTTTGCTGGGGATTTTAACATAATTCTTAAGGTAGTATTTTGGCTTTTTTTATCAGTTATTTTTTATTTTATCTTAAACTTCATACTAAAAAGCCTAAGTGCTAAACAAGAAAAATTTAGCCTTAAAATCTTTATCATCTTTATACTCTTTGCCCTTTTAAATACCTTTGCTATAAATGGAACTATAGGTTTTAAAGGCATCTCACTAGGAAAGAATTTAATCCCTGTTAAAAATAACTTCTTAAGAAAAAGCACCTTTGGTAGCTTTAGGGATCTTTTTTATGTTTTTAAGGCTTATAAAAAAATTTATAACTCAAGCTTTAAAAACTACACAGATGAAAGCGTCTTAGAGGCTGCAGCTTTGTTTTTTAAAGATGAAAACCTAAGTAAAGAAAAAAATATATCCTTATTAAAACCCTTAGAAAAAATAGTTAAAAACCCCGCCCAAAAAGAAATAAAACACATTTTTTATCTAATAGCTGAGTCTTATTCTGCTTGGCATTTTGATCCTGAATTTGATGAGTTAAATTTAAGCTCTGCTATGAAAGATCTTTTAAAATCACCCAGAGCCTTTAAGGCACAACACTTTTTACAAAATGCAAACGGCACGATAAAAAGCCTAGATGTGCAAATAAGTGGGCTTTTGCAATTTGAAATTCCTTTAAATTTATCGGTTGGAAAAAGCCCTATTTTTCAAACCTCTACTGGCTTTATCTTTAATAAATTAGGATATAAGAATTATTTTTATTACGGAGGTTCTGGTACCTGGCAAAAAATAGATTCTTACACTACTTCTCAGGGCTTTGATGATATTTTTTACAATACAGATATTATAAATTTTGCTAAAGAAATGAATTTAACAAAACCCTTTGCAAATGCTTGGGGAGCTTATGATCATCACTTATATGACTTCATAATAAAAAATACCAAAAAAGATGAAAAAACTTTTTCTATGATTCTTAGCACCTCTTATCACCCGCCACATGATGTGCCTTTGCATCTTTTTGACATACCCTTTGCTAAAATAGATAAATTCATAGAAAAAAATAAGGATAAAATTCCAAACAAAGACCTAGCAAGAAAGGTTTTAGCACATATATATTATCAAGATAAGCAAATAGCATCTTTCATAAAAAGGGCAGAAAAAGACTTTCCTAATAGCCTTTTTGTAGTAACTGGGGATCATTATGATATGAAATATATTTACGGATCTGAAACCCTAAGGCTTAGAAATGAAATTCCATTTATACTTTATGCTCCAAGTCTTGATTTTAAGCCGCTTTATAAGAGTGGCTCTCACATAGACATAGTTCCTAGCATAGTAAATTTAGTAGCCTTTGATGGTTTTAAGTATGTAAGCTTTGGAGAAGCCTTGCTAAGCACGGATAAAAATGAAAAATTAAAATATAAAGAAAGAATTTTAGGCTATTTTGCCGCGGCAAATGATAGATTTATAAGCGACAAGCAAAGCCTAGAATATTTTAGCCAAAAAGAGAAAAAAGATGAGGATTTAGACTTAGCAAAAGAGCTTATGAAGGATTTGCAAAGAGCCTTAGCTCTTTCTTGGTGGATCTTTAATAATGGCTATGAGCTTAAGGAGCAGCCTTGATAGAAATAAGCCTTTTAAGCCAGATAAAAAAGGAGTTAAAAGAGGTGCAAGAAAGCTCTTATAGGCATTTTGCAAAGCAAGGTTCTTTTTCTTTTTACTACTGCAAAGATGTGGATTATTTCGTAAAAAAGGCTTATGATGTGGTGCTTGAGGTCTTTTTTGAGGACTTTTTACCAAATAACTTGCCCCTTTGTGTTTGTGCTAGTAAGGCTTATGCTCTATCAAAACTCTGCCCAAAGCAAGAGCTTAGTTTGCTTTTTGTATACAAAGACCTAAAAGCCTATAAGCTAAGACAACTCATAAAGACTATGATAAGCTTGCTAGAAGATCTTGGCTTTGTGCTTTCTTATGAGATAAAGGAGTTAACTTCCTTTAAAAAAGATAGCTTAAATTTTCATCTTTTAAATACTAGATTTTTATGCGGTTCTAAAAGTATATTTAAGATAACAAAAGAAAAGATACAAGAGCTAAAAAAGGAAAGAAAAAAGATAAAAAAGGAGCTTGAAAAAGAGCTAAATTTAAGCAAAATTCCCTTTATAAAACAGGAATTTAACATAAAAAAAGACTTTGGCGGACTAAATTTCATCTATGCCTTAGATATTTTATTTAAGCTTTATAAGGAGGAGCTAAAGGAAAGCTTTGATGAAAATAACCTTAGTAAGCTAAGGCTTTGTAGTGATTTTATACTATCTTTAGCCTCTGCTATGAATTTAGAAAACAAAAAAGAAAGTGAGCTTTTTTCACTGGAGCAAATAGAAAATTTTTGCCATATCTTGCTTATAAAGGATAAAAAAAGCAAGGCTGCTAGGGATTTGCTTTTAGCAAGGGCTATGTCTAGTCTTCATTTCATAGGAAGTTTTTGTGCCAATGCTTTTTATATCTTAGATGAAGACAGAAAAAGAAAGGATCTAAATCTTAGCCAAGCAATGCAAATGCTAGTAGAGTATGAGAAAAAAGAGGAATTTAGCCCTCATCTAGCCTTTGAGCTTGGAAAGATAAAGCCTCAAAAAGAGGAGAGCTTAGAGTGTTTAAAGCTTTTTTTAAGGCTTTTGTATAAGCAAAATTCTTTCTACAGCTTAAAACTCTTACTTGATAGCTCTTTGTTAAAAGAATTTTTAAAGCCCTTTTATGAGATTCGCTTTTTGCTAGACTTTGAGGGGGAATTTAGCCTCTGTGAAAATGCCTTTTTATGCCTAAAAGAATATGAAAAAAATCTAAATGAGCTACAAAATTTAAATAAAGACGAGCTTATGATCTTAAAACTAAGCATACTTTTTGCCTTTTTAAAAGAGGAAAACGAGCTATCCTTGGCAAATGTTTTTAGATCTTATTGTGCCAAACTTGGCTTAGATCTTAAACTTGTTGATTTTGGGCTTTTGTTTTGTAAGAATTTTTTTATGATGAAAGAAGCTATTTTAAAAGATGATATTTATAATGAAAGGCTGATTTTTTCGCTTACTTCAAGGCTTAAAAATGAGAAATTTTTAAAAATTTTACATAAATTAAGCCTAATAAGTGCCATAGCTCTAAAAGAAAATGATGCTTTTTTCTTAAAAAATTTAGACGAGTTACTTAAAAACTGCCTTGAAGCATTAGGAGAAGAAAGCCTCTTAGATGAAAGCACAAGAAGGCTTAAAAAAGAGCAAATTTTAAAAAGAACCAAGCTTTTTTTAAGTCTTGACACAGGCACACAAGATAGGATAAAACATATAAAATCAAATTTATTTTTCATAAAGCATAGCAATGAAGACATAGTAAGAATAGCCCTTTTAGCCACAAAAGAGCAAAATTTCATACTGGATACAAGGCAGAATTTAAGCCTAGAATTCTTCGCAAAAAAAGGCTTTAAGCTTTCAAATATACTTATAAGCTTATCGCATTTAAATTTAATATCTATGAGTTTTTATGAGCTTTTTGATGAGAGAATTTATGTGAAATTTATTTATAGTGATATTTTAAGCAAGGAAGCAGTAGAAAAAATTCAAAAGCTCTTGCAAGAAAGCCTAAACAGGAATTTTAAGGCTCTTAAAAAACCAAATATTAAAAAAGATGAGTTAAAATTCGACCTTAATTATTCTAAGTCTTATGCCAAACTTAATCTAAACAGCAAGGACACAAAGGGCTTTATGGCTTTTGTTATGGACCTTTTTACTAAATTTGACATAAGGCTTAGCGAAGCTAGGATACAAACGGTTAGAAAAAGGACTAGAAATACCTTTATCTTTGAGAAAAACGAGCTTTTCTTAGAAAAAAAAGATGAGCTTATAAGATCTTTAACAAGCGAGTAAAAATGTGTGGTATAGTTGGTTACATAGGTTCTAAGGAGAAAAAAAGCCTTATTTTAGAGGGCTTAAAGGAGTTAGAATACAGGGGTTATGATAGCGCTGGTTTAGCCGTGCTAAAAGATGAAAACCTACATTTTTTCAAGGCGGTTGGAAAGCTTGAAAATTTGCAAAATAAGTGCCTATCTTTTTCAAGTGAGGGACTTGGCTTTGCCATAGGACACACAAGATGGGCTACACATGGAAAACCCACTGAAATCAACGCCCATCCACACCTTGGCGAGTATTCTTGCGTCATACATAATGGTATCATAGAAAACTACAAAGAGCTAAAAGAAGAGCTTGAAAAAGAGGGAGTTAGTTTTTTAAGCCAAACTGATACAGAGGTCATAGTGCAGCTTTTTGAATTTTATGCTAGAAAATTGGGCGCCTTTGAAGCCTTTAAAAAGCTTGTAAAAAGATTAAAGGGTGCCTTTGCTACCTTGCTAATTTCTAAAAAAGAACCAAAAAAGATATTTTTTGCTAAAAATGCCGCCCCTTTAATAGTCGCTAAAAACAAAGATGAAACCTTCTTTGCCTCAGCAGACGCGCCTCTTATAGGCAAGGTAAGTGATGTGATTTATCTTGAAGATTTAAGCTATGGCTATGCTAGTGAAAAAGAGCTTATTATATATGAAAATGATACCTTAAAGCTAAATAGCTTTGTTAAACTAGCAAACGATAAGCTTTACGCCCAAAAAGATGGCTTTAGATTCTTTATGGAAAAAGAAATTTACGAGCAAAGCGTGGTTTTAAACGAGGTTTTAATGGGCAGGATAGAAGGAGAGAGCGTAGTCTTTGACGAGCTTAAAGATGAGGATTTTAAGGACGTAGAAGAACTTAGCATTTGTGCTTGTGGCACTAGCTATCATGCAGCTCTGGCTTCATCTTATCTTTTTACTAGACTTTCAAAGATTAAAACTCAGGTTGAAATAGCAAGTGAATTTAGATACAAAGACGCCATTATAAAAGAAAATTCTTTGTTTATAGTTATCTCTCAAAGCGGAGAAACCGCAGATACCCTAGAAGCTCTTAAGATAGCAAAAAAAAAGGGAGCAAAAACCATAGCAATTTGCAATGTAGATAACTCAAGCATAGTGCGTTTAGCACATAAATGTATACTCACAAGAGCTGGTATTGAAAAAGGTGTAGCCTCTACAAAGGCTTTTGCTACGCAGGTTTTAAGCCTGTGGATGCTAGCTATATTTATAGCACAAAAAAAGGGCTTTGACATGAGTAAGGAGTTAAAAGCCCTAAGACACATACCAAATGTTTGCCTAGTGCCACAAAAATTGCATGATAAAATTCATCGTCTTTCAAAGAGGTATTTAGATGGGCATGGCTTTTTCTTTATAGGAAGAGATGTTTTTTACCCTCTTGCTTTAGAAGGTGCTTTAAAGCTTAAAGAGCTTTCTTACTTACATGCTGAGGGCTATCCAGCAGGAGAGATGAAGCATGGTCCAATAGCCCTAGCAGATAGTAAGCTTTACACCATAGCCTTAATGCCTGAACTTTGCCTTTACGAAAAAACAAAGTCAAATGTAGAGGAGCTTATAGCAAGGGATTCTACCCTGCTTTGCATATCTCCTGTGGAATTTGAATTAAGTGATGATTTTATAAAGACAGAAAAACAAGAGCACTTCATGTGCGAATTTTTTGAAATGATGATTATAGTGCAACTTCTAGCTATGGAAATTTCAATAAGACTTGGAAATGATGTGGACATGCCAAGAAACCTAGCAAAAAGCGTTACGGTTGAATGATACTTCAAAAAAACCTAAAAGCCCTAGATAAAAGCCCACTTTTAAAGGCTTTATCTAGCATAGATATAAAAGACTATGCCCTTGTAAAAGGCGAGTCTGGCTTAAATATAAGGCTTAAAACAAATTTTCTTTATGAAAACCCAAATGAAGAGCTTTTAAATTCTTTAAGCTTTTTTACAACAAAGTGCAAATTTTATCCTGTTTTATTTTTTTATGGGCTTGGTTCAGCAGCCTTGTATAAGCTCTTACTTGAAAATGAAAAACTAGAAAAGCTAATCATCTTTGAAAAAGAACTAGAGCTTATAAAGCTTTGTTTAAGCTTTTTTGATTTTAGCAAGGACCTAGCTAAAAAAAGGCTTATCATACTTGATCCCTTAGATAAAGCCGAGCTTTCTAGGCTTTTTGATATAGAGCTTTTAAGCCTAGCACATAAGATTTATAAGCTAAATATACATAGTATTTTTTATGAGAAAAATTACAAAGATGAGATAAGTTATATAAATTCTAAGCTACTTTTCATGATGAAAACTAGGGCTTTTTCTTATGGAAATGACTATAAGGACTCATTAATTGGTATTAAAAATACCCTTACAAATTTAAAGGATCTCTTAGAAAATCCGCCCATAAGAGCCTTTTTAAAAGAAAATAAATTTAAATTTAAAAACGCCGTTATAGTTTCTACTGGACCATCTTTACAAAAGCAATTAAAACTTCTAAAAGAAAATCAAGATAAAATAATCATCTTTTGCCCAGACTCAAGCTATAGCATACTTTATGAAAATGAGATAGTGCCTGACTTTGTATTTTCACTAGAAAGAATTCCTTTAAGCTCAGAATTTTTCAATAATGACTACAAGGATTTTGACAAAGATACTATCTTTATAATTTCAGCCCTAACTCACCCAAACACCATAAAATACCTCAAAAAAAAGCAAAGAAAGTTCATACTAGCTCTAAGACCCTTGCATTTTAGCTCCTCTTTAAAACTTGATGACTTTGGTTACTTAGCACAGGGCTTAAGCGTATCTAATATGGCTTTTGAAATGGCAGCAGCACTTAGGTTTGAAAACATTATCCTAATAGGTCAGGATCTAGCTTACAGCGAAGATAAAAGCTCACATAGCAAGGGCTATATCTATAAAAATATGCACGAAAAAGACTATGAAAGAGATTATAAACTATATAAGTGCGAAGCTTACGCTGGATTAGGAGTGGTGCAAAGCTCTCTTGTTTGGACACTTTTTAGAGGAATTTTTGAAAAAGACATAGCCTTAGTTAGTTCAAAGCTTGATATAAAGGTATATAACGCTACCCAAGGAGGAGCTAGGATACAAAACGCCATAGAAAAGCCTTTTAAGCAGTGTTGCGAGGAGCTTTTAAAAGAAAGCTTAGCTAAGAACTTTGTTATTGTAAAAAATGAGGAAGCAAAGATAAAAGCTCTAAAAAAGGCTGTAAAAAAAAGGCTTAAAAAGCTTTTATTAGAGCAAGAAAGCTTTTTAAAACTCTATGAAGCTACTAAAAAAGAGGATCTTAAAAATTTGGAACTATTAATGCTTAAGCTTAGAGAAAGTGAGTTTTTTTCAGAGCTTTTTTTGCCTCTTTATTTTCAAAAAGCAAGTGAGCTTATTAAAATGAAAGCCCTTGATTTTGATGAAAAAGAGAGAAAAAAACTTTTAGAAAGCTTTTTTAAAGAGGCTTTAGCTTTGCTTTCTTTGCAAGACGAGCTTTTAAGAACTTTTTTAAAGGATAAAATTTGAAATTTAGCAAGGAACAAAAAGAGCTTTTCAAAAAAAATCTAAACTGCATACAGGTGCCATATTTTAGAGAAAAGCTTAGAGAGATAAAAGAGCCAAAACTTTACAAGGTGCTTTTAGGAAAAGATCCTTTAGATATAAATTTTTTAGACCTAAGAGATAATAAAAAAATATACAAAGACCCCATAAAAGAACTTGAAAATAATTTACAAAGATATGGCAGTGATTATAGGTATTACAAGGTTTTAACCTTTTATGGCTTTGGTAATGGGCTTTTATTTAAGGGACTTTGTCAAAATCCAAACCTAGAGCGTATCTTGGTTTTTGAAAGAGAATTTGAATTGCTTTATTTGATCTTTCATCTTGTTGATTTCACAAAGGAATTAAGCGCAAATAAAATCGCCATAGCCATATCAAAAGATGTTGATTACAACGCCTTATTTCAAGTCTTTGCACCCGGAGGCGTTTTTTATACTTACAGCAGAACTTACTTCATGGATATAAGCACTTCTTATTATGAAAAATTCCAAGATGAAATTTTATCCATAAACAAAATGATAACAGAGGCTATAAAAAACGCTATTTTAACAAACGGAAACGATCCTTATGATGCCTTGCAAGGAATTTCACAATACGTCTTAAATTTAAAAGACAAACTCACAAACTCAAGCCTAAGAGATCTTTTAAAAGCTAGAAAAAATGTAAGCAAAACAGCTATCATAGTCTCCACAGGTCCCTCTCTCATAAAGCAACTTCCGCTTCTAAAAGAGTATAGAGACAAAGCCTTGATCTTTTGTGCTGACTCTGCTTATCCCATACTTTATAAATACGGCATAAAGCCTGATTACGTAAGTATGCTTGAAAGAACAGAGCTAACCGCTGAATTTTTCAACCACGACTTTGGCGACTTTGATGATGAGATAGTTTTTTTACCACTTAGCATAGTGCACCCAAATGCTTATAAGTATCTAAACGAGCGTAAGAGAAAATACGTCTCCATTTGCCGCTTACTAGCCTTTCAATACTACATGGGCTTTAGTGCTTATGGCTACTTAGATTATATGTCCTCTGTGGCTCATATGAATTTAATTTTAGCAGTAGATATGGGCTGTGAATCTGTGATATTAATAGGTCAAGATCTAGCTTACGCTGAAAATGGAAATTCGCACCCAGACGAGTATCAAAATAGCTCTACTTTTGAAAGCTCTTTATACGCGCCCTTTGAGATAGAGGCTTACGGGGGGGGGCATATGGTGCAAACGCATATTGTTTGGAAGATCTTTAAGGACGGCTTTGAAACCATAATAAGCTTTTATAATGCTGGTTCAAAAAAGATCAAGGTTTATAATGCCACAGAAGGGGGCTTAAGGATAAATCATACCATAGAAAAGCCTTTTAAAGAGTGTTGCGAGGAGCTTTTAACACAAAAGATACAAAGACCTCTAGCTAAGATAAAGCTTCCTAGTAAAAAGCAAGAAGATGAGCGTATGCTAAAGGCTTATTTTAGAATTTTACTCTGTGCTAAACACTGCGAAAAAGAGGAAAAAAACCTCATCGAAAAGTTAGCTAAGCTTAGCAAAAAGCTAGAGCTATATAAAAACTCAGAGCTAAAAGAGTATGAAAAGGATATGGAAGATGAGATAAATGACTTTGACAAGCTAAGAGCCTTTTTACTAGATCCTTGTGAATTTTTTTATACCTCAGAAATACTTCAGTCCCTAAATAACCAACTCATACTCCATCTTGCTAAATGCTACACTCTTCCCATTAAAAATGAGGAGGATAGGCTTTTTAAGATGTATTTGATCTTTAAAGAAAATGTCTTATTTGTCGATTATTTTAGAGGTGCTTTAAAAGAACAAAAACAAAGCCTTTTAAGAGATGTAAAAAATTTAAAAGATGAGCTTTTAAACAGAGGCTTTGAAAAAAGACTTGTAAAAATAGAAAAGCTAAGCACTAAGATCATAAACGGGGGGGGGGTTGAGGCAAATGCTTTATCGTTTAGACAAATACTTACACGTATGCTTTGCCAAGCTGTTTTTTATTAGCCCAAAGGATAAATAATGAAAAAAACCGAGATTTTTGATAAAAACCTAGCCTGTATGAAGGCTAGACTTTATGAGCCACTTGTTAAAAGCCTAAAAAAGATTAAAAATACCAAAAAATTTGAGCCTTTTTTTGATTTATACGAGCCTTTAAATTTAAATATAACAGAGCTTAAAACCAGAGAAAAGATGTATGCTAGACCTCTTGAAGAGCTAAAGGAAAAGATAGAGGATATTAACAAAAAAAAGGCTAAATTTCCAACTCTTTTTTTCTACGGCATAGGAAATGCACTTTTATACAAGGCTTTACTTCAAAATAAAGAGCACAAAAGGGTAGTGGTTTTTGAAAAGGAATTAGAACTTATTTTTATAGCACTTTGCTTGGTTGATTTCTCACAGGACTTATATAATGTGAGATTTTGCCTTATACATAGCCCTAATCACAACAGCGCTGTGGCGGATTTTTTATTTAATACTGGGCGTTTAGCCTTGCTTTACCGCTCTTATGATTTAGAACTTAATTGCTCCTTTTATGAAAGGTATAAAAAAGACATCTTGAATGTAAATTCCATAAACAAGCAGCAAATGATCTCTAACTCCATGAAAAATGGAAACGACCCAAAAGACGCCTTAATAGGCATAGATCACTTCATAAGACACCTACCAAAAATGCTAACTCACGCCTCCTTAGAAGAGCTTTTGCAAAAAAGAAGGGGCAAGGTAGAAACAGCTATCATAGTAGCAACAGGACCAAGCCTTGATAAGCAACTTAAGCTTTTAAAAAAGTATGCAAATAAGGCTAGTATCTTTTGCTTAGATGCCTCTTATCCCGTCCTTGCAAAGCATAATATCAAGCCTGATTACGTGCTAAGCTTAGAAAGAGTGGCGGCTACTTCTGAATTTTTTGATAATGATTTCAAAGACTTTGATAAAAACGTGCTTTTCATAGCCCTAGCCTTAACTCACCCAAAAACAATAGAGCATTTTGAAAGAAAAAAGGTAGATTACATACTCACTCCAAAAACACTTGCCCTAGCTACTGATATGGATATAAGAGAATACCACAGCCTATCTGGCATGTCTGTTGCTCACATGGCTTTTATCTTAGCTGCTCAATTAAAGCATAAAAATATCATTTTAATAGGGCAAGATTTAGCCTTTGGCAAAGATGATAAGGGGCATTCTAAGTCTTATTCTAGAGGAGAGAAAAAATCACAAGAGGAAACAAATCGCCTAGCAAAGCATATAGTTAAGGCTTACGGGGGTATTGGAACTGTGAAAACCACTGAGGTGTGGTATTTATTTAAAACTATCTTTGAAAGCTTTTTTGAAAGAGCTAAACTTCATCACAATATCTACAACGCCACAGAAGGCGGTGCTAGGATAGAACACAGCATAGAAAAACCCTTTAAAGAGTGTTGCGAGGAGCTTTTAACAAAGGAGATAAAAAAACCTCTTACAAAGGTAAGACCTTACAAAAGAGAACATCAAAACAAGCTCTTATTAGATGCTTATAAAAAGATAAAATCCTATCAAAGAAGGGGAGAAAATTTAGCTAGGGATTGTAGGAGAATTTCAAAGCAAATGTCAGCCTTTATACACCCTGAAAAAAATAAGGCAAAGCTTAGCATAAGCTTAGTTTATGAGAATTTAGACAAGATAAAAAGAAAGCTTGGCACTAAAAAATACGCCTTTTTAGCAGAAGCCTTAGGACCTAGCTTGTTTCACTATGAAAGCTCTTTAGCACCACTTTATCTTCAAAATGTGCTTTCTGAAGAAGATAAGCAAAATAAAATGGTAGCTTGGATTTACGCACATGAGGCTTGGGTTGATGAGGTGCATAATCTAACTTTACTTCAAAATGGAGTTTTCAAAGCAGCCATAGTGCCGCTTAGAGAGCTACTAGAAAAAAGAAAGCTAATCTAAGCAAAATTTAAACAGCTCACAAAAAAATTATTATCTTTTTTATCAAAAAAGATAGAAAAAAGTGTAGAATGAAAGTAAAAAGGATTTTTTTGTGTTAGCTACCATCTTTTATAGCCTAAGCTTTTTGAGCATGCTCTTTTTTTCCTCTTTTTATGCCTTTAAAAAAAGGAGTGTAAAGATTTTTTTCTTGCTCTTATCATTTTGTGTTTTGCTTTTAGCTCTTTATTTAAATAAAATTTTCATACCGCAAATCACGCAGCTAAGTTTAGAAAATGAAAGCTATTTAAAGCTCTTGCAAGATCTTAAGGGCTTGATGAATTTTTTATACCTGTTTATAAGTATCTTTTTTGTGGTCGTGGTTGGGTATTTGGTATTAAAAAACTACAATCCCATCTTTGTCTTTTTTGTCTCAGGTGTATTTATCTTAATGTCAGCCTTTTATCTAAATGGTAGCTTAATACCCGGAAGCAAAAGAGATTTAGAAGATATTTCTTTTTTTACAAATATACTTGATTGCTTTACTTTCATAACACAAAGCTTTAAGAAAAATTTAGCCGGAGTTGGACTTATAATAATGTCAGTGGCTGGTTTTGCTGCTTACATGAAGCATATAAACGCCTCGGCTAAACTAGCTTACATAGCAAACAAGCCCTTAGCTAAAATTTCAAACAAATACCTTGTTTTAAGCGGAGTTTTTGTAGTAGGAATGGCTTTAAAGATAGTTATCTCATCTTATGCTGGGCTTTTGATCTTACTTTTAGCCTGTATTTATCCTGTCTTAATCTCACTTAAAATAAGCCCTTTAAGTGCTGTATCTGTGCTTTCTTTAATAGCTCTTGATTATGGTCCTAAGGACGGAAATTCCATAAATATGGCTGAAATGGTGGGAGAAGATGTTATAAGCGTCTTTTTAAACTACCAACTTTACTCTGTCTTAGCCTATGTCTTAGTTATAGCACTAGCCATACCCATTTACTACTCTTACGTGGATAAAAAAGATGCTAAAAAGGGCTTAAATCAAGAAAATGTTGAAATTTTAGAGATTAAGGATCCAAACTGCCCTACTTTTTATATATTTTTGCCTTGGCTTCCTATAATATTTTTATTTTCTGCTTATTTTTTGGATTTAAAACTAGATGTAATCACTGCAAATTTCATAAGTATAGCCATAGTTTTTTTAATACAATTTATAAGACACAAAGACGCTAAAAAACTCTCACAAGATATGCTAGTAATACTAAAGGCTATGGCTGAAATTTTTGTAAGCGTAGTATCTATCATAATAGCAGCAGGTATCTTTGCTGAGGGCATAAAGGCTCTTGGCGGAATTTCCATACTCGCTAATGCTGTTTCAAATATGGGTGCTTCAGCCATAATACTAAGCATAACAATCCTAAGCTTTTTAGTGTATTTTGCCTCTGTGATAATGGGTTCTGGCATAGCTGCTTTTAACGCCTTTGGCAAACTAGCTCCTGAAATAGCTACAAAGCTTTCAATCCCTCCCATAGTGCTTGTTTTACCCATAGAGATAGCTTCTTGTTTAGGGCGTGCTGCCTCTCCTATATCAGGCGGGATCTTAATCCTTGCAGGATACGCAAAGCTAAGTCCTATAAGCATAGTAAAAAGAAGCACTCCACTTTTACTGCTTGGAATGCTTGTTAATATACTTGTGGCTTATTCTTTTACTATTTTTTGATATACTTTTTGAAATTTTATAAGAAGGAGAAAAAATGCCTTTATTAGATAGTTTTAAGGTTGATCATACAATCATGCCAGCACCAGCCGTGCGTTTAGCAAAGACCATGCACACTCCAAAAGGAGATATAATCAGCGTATATGATCTTCGCTTTTGTCTACCAAACAAAGAAATTTTACCAGAAAAAGGGATACACACCTTAGAGCATTTGTTTGCAGGTTTTATGAGAGAGCATTTAAACCAAAAGGCAAAGGTAGAAATCATAGACATATCTCCTATGGGCTGTAGGACAGGCTTTTACATGAGCTTGATAGGACAACCTAGCGATGAGGAAGTAAAAGAGGCTTGGGAAAAAAGTATGCAAGATGTCTTAAATTCAAAAGAAATTCCAGAAGCAAACGAGTATCAATGTGGCACTTGCAAAATGCACTCCATAAATGAAGCCCATGAAATAGCACAAAAGGTTTTAAACTCTAAAATAGGCATAATGGACACTCAAAAACTGCTGCTGAAAGACTTCGCTTAAGAGTTTCATTTTGAAACTCTATCACCCTTAAACTTAGCTTTTTAAGCTAGTAAATATAAAATAAAATGCTAAAATAAAACAAAATTTAAGTAGGATAAAATGGATTATAAAAAATACCAAAGAGGCTACTACATGCCTCCAAAAGAAAGCTTAAAATGGAGCAAGAAAGAATTTATACAAGAAGCACCCATTTGGTGTAGCGTGGACTTAAGAGATGGAAACCAAGCCCTAATTACGCCTATGAATTTAGAGGAAAAACTTGACTTTTTTAAACTACTTGTAAAACTAGGTTTTAAACAGATAGAGGTTGGTTTTCCAGCAGCCTCACAAACTGAATTTGACTTCGTAAGAAGACTGATACAAGAAGATTTAATCCCAGATGATGTAAGCATACAGGTTTTAACCCAGGCCAGAGAACATATCATAAAAAAAACCTTTCAAAGCCTAGAGGGTTGCAAAAATGCCATAGTTCATTTTTATAATTCAACCTCTTTTGCACAAAGAGAGCAGGTTTTTAAAAAAAGTAAGCAAGAGGTCAAAAAAATAGCCACAGATGGTGCCTTATGCGTAAAAGAATTAGCCAAGCAAACAAAGGGAAATTTTTATTTTGAATACTCTCCAGAAAGCTTCACAGGCACAGAAATAGACTATGCCCTAGATGTTTGCAATGAAGTTCTTGAAATTTTAGAGCCTAGCAAGGATAAAAAGGCTATTATAAATTTACCAGCCACTGTGGAAATGAGTCTAGCACATATTTATGCTTGTCAGGTTGAGTTTATCTCAGAAAATCTAAACAAAAGAGACTGCGTTTTAATATCCTTACACCCTCACAATGACAGAGGTTGTGCTGTGGCTGCTGCTGAGCTTGGGCTTTTAGCAGGAGCTGATAGGATTGAAGGCACTCTTTTTGGCAATGGAGAAAGAACAGGAAATGTAGACTTAATAACCCTAGCCTTAAATTTACACACTCACGGGGTGGATTCTAAGCTTGATTTTAGCGATATACCAAGCATAACAAGGCTTTATGAAAGGGTTAGCAAGATGAGTGTTTATGAAAGACAGCCTTACTCTGGTAAGCTAGTTTTTGCAGCCTTTTCAGGATCTCATCAAGACGCCATTGCTAAGGGCATGGCTTATCACAAAGAAAAAGAGCTTAAAAGCTGGTCTGTGCCGTATCTACCAATAGATCCAAAGGATCTTGGCAGAGTTTATGAAAGCGATGTTATAAGGATAA
>CASFHJ010000179.1 GCA_949294425.1 uncultured Campylobacter sp. | reverse complement strand
ATTTTCATTAAATTCTTTTTTATAAGAATTTAAAAGTGCAAAACTTTCATCAGAAAGTGCAAAGATTATGTAATGTCTTAAAAAATTTAAGGATTTTAGTTCTTTTAGTAAGGAAAGTGTGTAAAAAAAATGCCTAAAACTTACTAAAAAAATACTTATAAAAATTCCTAAAAGACCCTCATTATTTACTATAAAGCTTACAAGTAAAAATTCAGCCGAACCAGAATAGACAAAAAATGAGATGGCTAAAATTTCAAGATAAGAAAAATCATTACTAGCAGCTAGTATCCCAAGAGCTATCCCAAGTGGTATGTAAGCAAAGGCAACTGGTATGCTTAAAAAAAAGGTTTTTTTAAGATCCACAAAAAATCCTAGATATTTTTAAAGAGATTTTCTAGGTTTTTCATAGCTTCTTCATTGTCTTGTTTTTTGGTATCTGTAAGCTCTTTTAACTCGATTTCATAAGAGCTTAGCATGGAAGCTAGTCTTATGTTTATCCCATTTTTTCCTATAGCCTTACTTTTTTGCTCACTACTTATGCTAACTATGGCTTTTTTTCCCTCTATACTTACTGAATTTACTATGGCGGGGGCTAAGGCTCTAGTAATAAATATGGCGGCTTCATTGCTGTATTCTATGCAGTCTATATTTTCTCCGTTTAGCTCCTTGCTTACAGCATTTATCCTAACTCCTTTAGAACCAACACTAGCACCTACGCAGTCGACATTTGCACTATTTGATATGAGTGCAACCTTAGCTCTTTCTCCCGGAATTCTAGCACTAGCATATATGCTTACAAGCTTATCTTTTATCTCTGGCACCTCTGATTCTAATAAATTTTCTAAGAATTTAGGGCTGGTTCTGCTAAGCTCTATTCTAATGCCATTTTTATCCATATAAACACGGCGTATAACAGCTTTTACCACGTCTCCTACCTTAAAAATCTCGCCTTTTATTCTATTTTTTCTAGGTAAAAAAGCCTTTATTTCATCTATTTCTATAAAGGTATTATCTTCCTCATCTACCCTAAAAACACTTCCAAATACCATTTGTCCTATCATATCTTTATATTTTTTGTAAATAGTTTCTTCTAGTAATTTTTGAACATGATACTCAAGCTCTTTATGTAGGGTATTTACAGCGGTTCTGCCTAGATTTTCAAGATTACACTCATAGCTTAGCTCATCTCCTATTTCTATGCTAGGATCTTCTTTTTTAGCCTTGCTAAGAGAAATGAAACGCTCCTTATTATCCTTTAAATTTTCGTCCTCATCAGCAGCTACTATAATTTTTTGATAAAGCTTTAAATCTCTAGGATCAACAAAAAAATCATAATCTTGCCCGTAAATTTTTTTTGCTGTGTTGATTAGTGCTGTGATTACCTTTGTTTTTACCTCTTCTAGGTTTAGATTTTTTTCATTAGCTATGGATTCTATTATATCCGTAATTTTTTCCATGTATTTAAAGCCTTTTTGGGAAATTTTAAAAAGTTAGGCTTAAATTATATACAAAATAAGTTTAATTAAAAGTAAAATTTGTTAGAATTAAAAATTTATAAAGTAAATAAAACAAGGATTTGTATATGGACTTAAAACTAGCTAAAACTCTACTAGATGAAGAAGCAAGAAGTATAAGCTTAAAAGAGATAGAAGAAAGCTTTGAAAAAGATGGGCAAAGTTTTTTTTACTTTGACAAGGAAAATTCTAAAAAAAATTTAAATTCCTTAGTTGAATTTTTTGAAAAAAAGGGACTTTCTGTTTATTACAGAGAAGTTAGATACGGGCTTGATAGCGGAGATTACATATATGAGGTACATATATTTTGAGCAAGAAACTTTTTATACAAACGCTTGGTTGCGCTATGAATGTAAGAGACTCAGAGCATATGATAGCAGAGCTTAGCAAAAATGATGAATACACCCTCACAAGTGAGGCAAAAGACGCTGATTTGATACTTATTAACACCTGCTCTGTGAGAGAAAAGCCTGTGCATAAGCTTTTTTCAGAGATTGGTTCTTTTGATAAGATCAAAAAAAAGGACGCTAAGATAGGTGTGTGTGGTTGCACCGCCTCTCATTTGGGAGATGAAATTTTTAAAAGAGCTCCTGTGGTAGACTTTGTGCTTGGAGCTAGAAATGTGTCAAAGATTTCAAAGGCTGTAAAAGAGAGCAAGTTTATAAGTGTTGATTTAGAAAATGATGATAGCGAATTTAGCTTTGCTGATTATCGTAGCAGTCTTTATAAAACCTATATCAATATATCCATAGGTTGTGATAAAAGTTGCACTTACTGCATAGTTCCTCACACTAGAGGAAAGGAGCTTTCTATACCATTTAGCATTATTTATAATGAGGCAAAAAAGGCAGTTTCAAACGGGGCTAAAGAAATCTTTTTACTAGGACAAAATGTAAACAATTACGGCAAGTATTTTTCCTCAACCCATAAAAAGATGAATTTTTCAAATTTATTAGAAGAATTAAGCCAAATAGATGGCTTAGAAAGAATTCGCTTTACTAGCCCTCACCCTTTGCATATGGACGATGAGTTTTTAAAGGTTTTTAGCACAAATAATAAAATTTGTAAGTCCATGCACATGCCGCTTCAAAGCGGATCTAGTGCCGTTTTAAAGGCTATGAAAAGGGGTTATGATAAAAAATGGTATCTTGATAGAGCCTTAAAACTAAGAGAGCTTTGCCCTGATGTTAGCATATCAACTGATATTATAGTTGCTTTTCCGGGTGAGAGTGATGAGGATTTTAAGGATACTATGGACGTTTTAGAAAGGGTTAGATTTGAGCAAATTTTTTCCTTTAAATACTCAAAAAGACCTCTAACTAAGGCTGCTACTATGCCAAATCAAATAGATGAAAAAATAGCCTCTAATAGACTTAGCACACTACAAGCAAGACATAATGAAATTTTAGATGAGATAGTAAAAACAAAAGAAGATACTACCATGAGGGTCTTATTTGACGAGCTAAGATCTGATGGTTTTGTAGCTGGTAGAAGTGATAATAATTTCTTAGTTCAAATAAAAGCTAGTGAGGAAATGCTTGGTTTATTAAAAGATGTGAGGATAGATAAGGCTAGGAGGATGGTGCTTTACGGTGAAGTCCTTTAAGATGTATATTTTAATAAGACTTATATTTTTATTACAATGGTTTTTGTTTTTAAGCTGTAAGAAAGAATTTTTAGGTGAAAAACTAGATGATAAGAGCTATGTTTTTTTGTTTTGGCATGGAAAACTAGCCTTAATGCCCTTTATTTTTAAGAAACTAGCTCTGGGTTCAAAGAAAGTTTTTGTAATGATTTCAGAGCATAAAGATGGGGAATTGATAGCTAAAAACATAGAGCTTTTTGGTATAAATAGCATAAGAGGAAGCACTTACAAGGGAGCAAGCTCTGTTTTAAGGTCATCTTTTAAGGTATTAGATGAAAAAAATTGCATAGCCATAACCCCAGATGGTCCCAGAGGTCCTTATCACTCCATAGCAGATGGCTGTGTTAATATAGCTCAAAAAAAAGATGTGGATATAGTTATTTTAAATTACGAGGCTAGTAGATACTGGGAATTTAAATCTTGGGACAAGATGATACTTCCAAAGCCCTTTTCTAAGATAAGATACAGAATTTTAAAGCCCTTTAGTCTTAAAAATTTAGAAAAAGATGAGGCAAAAAAGATAATCAAGGAAAAATTTGATATGATAAGCACAAAAGATAGTTTTTCTAAGGATACCTAAAATGCTTTTCTCTTTTAGAAAGTATATGTTACATCTTTTTGTCTGTGTTGTTTTTGAGAGCAAAAAGCACGTTGTAAGAGCGCATAGTATAAAAAATGGCAAATTCATACATACTTATGAGAAAAGTTTTGAAGAAGAAGAAAAGCTTTTAAAATACGTAAAAAAGCTAATTTCTGATTTTCAGCTTTATTACGTGGCTGTATTTTTTGACGAGCAAATTCAAGGTCTAATACCATCTCAAAATCCAAAAGATATATTAAAATACGGGGTAAATTTAAAAAACGTTTACCATATAAGTGCTTCAAATTCTATATTATATGCTTCTAAAAATTCCGTAAATGAGGTCATGGGTAAATTTCAAGACTTTGGCGGACTTGACTTTGTTTTTTCCCCTCTTACTTTGCTTTATTATTGTCTTAGCACTCAAAAGAGCACAAATACGCTTAAATGTTGTATTTATAGACATTCTACCTGTATTGCCATTATGATATGCAAGGAAAAAGAGATTTATTTTGGTAGTTTTTTTGACTTAGATCCAAAGGGAAGTGAGTTGGAAAAAAAAGAGATAGACTCAAGCAAAGAATATGACGAGGCTGAGGATATTAGGATAGAAAATTATGATTTAGATAAACTAGATAACCTCTTAGACGAGAAGTTAGACGACTTGAAATACTCTAGCTCTCTTAGCATGGATCTTTCTGATTTTAGTCAAGATATGCAAATGTGTTCTTATATCTTTATGAGTTTGAAAGAATTTTATAATAATCCACTCTATGAAGGAAATTTCATAGACGAGATGATAATTTATGATAATGAAAACATAAGCGAGGCTGTGTTAGGCTACATAGAAAATGAGATTTTTTTAAGACCACAAGTAGTTCATATAGATACCTTAGAGCTAATGAATGATTTAATGCGTAAGGAGCTTAATATATGACTTATAATTTAATAAAGACAAAACAAAAGCCCCTTTTTAGCTTTGTGGCTAAGGTATGGTTTTTGTTTTATCTACTATGTTTTTCCATACTTTTTGTATTGTATTTTTTTATTTTAACTAAAACCTTGCTTATGGATATTGAATTAGAGCGAAAAACAAAAGAGCTAGTAAGTATGCAAGAACAAAATGCAAAAAATGATCAAGACTTTCAAACTCTCTCAGCTAGAAGGGATTTTGCTCTTGATATACTAACTAAAGACGGGCATAATGATAAGAACAAAAATATAATAGCTAATCTTTTGGATTTTGTAGTAAAATCAGGTGCTATAAGGCTAGAAAGTGTGAGTATGGATAGTTCTTCAATAGAGCTAAGAGGGGTTAGTCCTACTAAGGAAATGTTTTTACTCTTAGTGCAAAC